>JAFWJP010000137.1 GCA_017514645.1 Solobacterium sp.
AAGCGGTCATGCGGCCGGTAGAGGGCACGATCCTGACCGTCATCCGGGAATCCGCTGAATCTGCCTCTGTATATCTGGAGGATCATCCGGAAGCGACACTTGAGGAATACATTGATGTCCTGTGCAAGGAAGCCAGAGCATCGCTGGACAGAACACCGGAACTGCTTCCGGTACTGAAGGAAGCACGTGTCGTCGACTCCGGCGGAAGCGGACTTGCTGCCGTGTTTGACGGATTCCGGGCGTTCCTGCAGGGATCACCGATCCTTGCCGGCGCAGAGGGTGTCCGTACGGAAGAAGTGCGCAAGGTGGAGAGCGGATATACAGCAGAATTCATTCTGAAGCTGAGCAGTCAGGGTGTCCATATCTTCCGTGAAGAGCGGTTCCGCAATGCACTCGGCAGACTGGGAAGCGAGATCAGGCTGATCGTGGAAGACGATACGGTGAAATGCCGGATCAACACGATGACTCCGGGTGAGGTACTGAACCTTGGACAGCGTTACGGTGAATTCAAGCAGATCCGCATTGACAACAACAATGAAGAGCGTCAGCCGTCGATCATTGATGATGCAGCACCGGCAGAAGATAAGGAGTTCGGTATCATCGCTGTCGCCGCAGGAGACGGTCTGAAGAAGCTGTTCCGTGATTACCGTGCAGACATCGTTGTTTCCGGTGGACAGACCATGAATCCTTCTACAGAGGATTTCGTGGCTGCTGCGGGCATGATCAATGCCAGGAACATTTTCATCCTTCCCAACAACGGCAATATCATCATGGCGGCGAAACAGGCTGCTGATGTGATTACGGACAAGAATATCGTCGTACTCAATGCGGTATCCATTCCTCAGGGATTGTCTGCCTGCATCAACTTCGATCCGGAGTACACCCTGGAAGAGAATACTGCGGCGATGAATGATGCAATCTCACAGGTCACCAGCGGTGCAGTGACATATGCCATCAAGGATACGACCATTGAAGGCAGGAAGATCAAACGCGGTGACTATATGGGACTTCTGAACAATGATATTGTTCTGACACACCGCGATATGGTCAAGGCAACCTGCAGGTTGATCCGTGAGATGTGTGATGAAGACGCAGCGGTAATCACCCTGATCCAGGGAAAGGATACCGCAGATGAAGACTGTGAAAAGGTCCGGGAGTTCATTGAAAAGAACTTTGAAGTGGATATTGATATCCAGAAGGGTTCGCAGCCGGTATACAATTTCATCATCGGTGTAGAGTAGGAGATTCTGAACAGCCGGAATACAGTCCGGCTTTTTTTCTGTATAATGAACAGTATGGACCTGACTGACAGAAAACTGCACCTGACAAAACACCGGATCGAGGCAATGAACCGCCTCGGTCTGTTTACACGTGAAGATCTTCTGTCCTATTACCCGATCCGTTACGAAATCCTGAACGATAAACCGTTTGATGAATGGCTGATCAATGATCATATCACGTTTGAAGGTGAGGTTGTTTCCCGGGTCACATCATGGCGGTACAAGGGTAAGCAGACTGTCAGCAAGTTCGATGTCCTGGCGTATGGAACCTATCTGCATATCACCATCTACAACCGTCCCTGGGCCAATCGTCTCAGGATGAATGAAATCATCACGCTGACCGGTATCTACAAAGGAAAAGGTCAGGTGACCGCAACCGGATATGCAGAAAAGAAGATGGATGACGTACCGGCGGTTACACCGGTGTATTCCGTCAAGGCAGGCATCCAGCAGAGAACAGTCCGTGAATGTGTCAGGAAAGCGCTGGAAGCAGATGAACCGGTCGAAGATCTGGTGCCGGTGTCCCTGATGGAGCATTACCGTCTTCTCAGCCGCAGGGATGCGCTGCGCATGATGCATTTCCCGGAATCACAGAAAGAGATCCAGGCGGGTATCAGAACACTGAAGTATGAAGAATTCCTGCGCTTTTTTACAGCAGTGAAACTATCTTCATCCGTACTGAAGAACGATACCGGCAAAAAACCCAAGAAGATAGACCGGAAATGTGTTGCGGAAATGGTTGAACATGCCGGGTTCCAGCCAACGACTGATCAAATGAAGGCAATCCGGGATATTCTGGACGATATGGAGTCAACAGGACCGATGTACCGTCTGATACAGGGTGATGTCGGCTGCGGAAAGACATTTGTCGCGGAATCCGCAATGTACGGGGTCTTTACGGCAGGCATGCAGAGCACGCTCCTTGCACCTACGGAGATCCTTGCGGTGCAGCATTACATGTCCATCACCCGGCTGCTTGGTCCGTACGGGGTTCATGTCCGTCTGCTGCACGCTGGTATGAAAGGAACGCAGCGGGCAGAGATCCTGGAGAGCGTGAAGAACGGATCAACGGATATCCTTGTCGGCACACACAGCATTCTGCAGGAAGATGTGGTTTTTCACGAACTCGGACTCGTCATTGCGGATGAACAGCAGCGCTTCGGCGTTGAACAGAGACGCACACTCCGGGACAAAGGGACGCAGGTGGATTTTCTGCTGATGAGTGCTACACCAATCCCGCGGACACTTGCCGGAACCATTTACGGTGATATGGATATCAGTACCATAGAGACAATGCCGCCCGGGCGGAAACCGGTGATTACCAGGCTGATCAAGGAGAACAGTTTCCGCAGTGTTCTGCCGGAAGTAACGGAACTCCTTGATCATGGACATCAGCTGTATGTGATCTGTGCTGCGCTGGAGGACAATCCGGACTATGATGCCCGCAATGTCATCGATGTCGGTGATGCACTGGCCAGGCTGTTTGCCGGCAAAGCATCTGTCGGCATCCTGCACGGACAGATGAACAGTGCATTGAAGCAGTCCGTCATGAATGATTTCCAGGACAACCGGATCCAGGTTCTGGTATCCACGACGGTCGTGGAAGTCGGCGTCAACGTCGTCAACGCGACCGGTATGATCATTTATGATGCTGACCGTTTCGGTCTTTCCCAGCTTCATCAATTGCGCGGACGTATTCAAAGAGGCAGTGAACAGGGACATTGCTGGCTGCTCAGCGGCAATCATGATGAGAGTGTGAAAACCCGTCTGAATGTGCTTGTGAAGAC
>JAFWJP010000138.1 GCA_017514645.1 Solobacterium sp.
CGATTCAGATATTCAAAGGCATTTTCCTGGTAGTGCTTATTGATGCACTTGCCAAATTCCTCGGGCTCAAGACCGTGCAGTATTTTGCGGATATCTTTCTGAACTGGGGATTTTTAGCGCTGATCATCGTATTCCAGCCGGAGATCCGTTCCCTGCTGGAACGGCTCGGCAAATCGAACGTATTCTCGCGTATTACAACGCTGACAGGAAACGAAAAGGAAGAACTGGTACGGATCATTACCCGGACTGCTGTCAACCTTTCGAGAAATATGACCGGTGCGCTGATCACCATCGAACAGGGTCAGTCACTGGATGATTATATCGCTACAGGCATCAAGCTGAATTCCAATGTGACGCAGGAACTGCTCACATCGATTTTTGTGACAACGACACCGCTGCATGACGGTGCGGTCATCATCCAGGGTGACAAGATCGCCTGTGCCAGTGCGTACTTCCCGCCGACGAATCTGGAACTGCCTTCCCGCTATGGTGCGAGACACCGGGCGGCGTTCGGTATTTCCGAGATCACGGATGCGGTGACAGTCGTTGTTTCGGAGGAAACGGGACAGATCAGCATTACCCAGAACGGGCAGATGCACCATGTGGATGAGAAGGAATTGTATGATTATCTGACCAGGGTCATCTGCGGGGAAGAGTCCGAAGTCAAGGGACAGAAGCCCCAGCCGGCAGGCCGTGAAGTACTGATCGCCCAGGACAGACCGAGGGAGAAGCAGAATCTGTCGGATACGACCGTGCTGCGGAAGCTTGCGCTGAAGAAGCAGGAGAATCCGGAGAAGATCGAGACGGAAGAAGTGGTTTCCGGCGGTGTAGTGCATAAGACAGAGCACGAGGAAGTACCGCAGATCCGGGTTGCCGAAGAGGAAAAGCCGGCAAAGAAGAAGAGGCGCGGTCTGCTGAGCAGAAAGCCGAAGAAGCCGGAAGTGAAGGAAGAGAAGCGCTTCACGGATGATACGATGACGATCAAGATGCCGGTTCACAGCAAGGAAACGACACCACCTGCCTATCCGCAGACCGAGACGACGGAACGGTTTGAGCAGGAACGCCGGGAACAGGCAAGAAGAGCGCGTGAGGCTTATCTTGCGGCTCAGGCCAAGGCTGCGGAGGAAGCGCCTGTCAAAGCTCCGGAAACGCCTGCGGAACCTGCTGTACAGGAAGCGGAGCAGCCGGCAAGGATGACCATGGAAGATGTACGCAGAGCAAGGGAAGCTTCCCTGAGGCGGCTTAAGAACAAGGAAGAAGAAGTCTCTGCGCCGCAGGAAGCACCGGCAGTGCAGGAAAATCCGAAGGAAGCGGAACAGCCTTCATCGCTTTATGACACAACGAAACTGGATGTGTCTGCCATTGTGGGTCTGGACAAGGAACTGCAGCAGACATTGAATATGGTGGATGAACTGACGGATGTCTCCGGAAACAGAAACGGAGGTGAACGGTAATGTCGGAAAGACGGAATCCTGAAAGCACACAGGACAAGAGTGCGCCCAACATCCGTGAACAGACCGCGATGCCTCAGAGCTATGAGCATATTCTGGAGGCTGTGATCCGGATCATCCGCAGTTTCTCGGCGCTCATGGACAGAACGCTGTTCAATCCGCACTACAGCAGGATCGTTGCGCTGGTACTGGCAGTCTTCATGTACATCGTTGTCAACTTTGCGAACGGAACGACCATCTCCACGCTGAATTACAGCCGGGATATGACCGGAATTGCCGTAAGCGCGAAATACAATTCCGATACGTTTGAACTGAGCGGTCTGCCGGAGACGGCGACGGTGCGGATCAGCGGAGACGCTGCTAGTGTTACGGCAGCCTACAATTCCCGGGGAGTCGTCATGGCGGATCTGGAGGGACTGACAGAAGGCCAGCATGAAGTGCGGCTGACAACGGAAGGCTTCGGTGACAGTGTAGACATCATCGTGGATCCCTCGGTGGCCTATGTCACGCTGAAGAAGAAGACGACACGGCAGTTCGATCTCTCCTACGATTTCATCAATCTGGACAAGATCAACAGTATCTACAGTGTCGGTACGCCGGTGTTTGAATATTCCCATGTCAATGTAAGAGCATCCAAGGATACGCTGGATTCGATCGCGTTTGTCAAAGCGCTGATCGATGTCGGCGACCAGACGCAGTCGTTTGAGCAGGATGCGCAGCTGATCGCCTACAACTCTGTCGGTCAGCCGGTGAGCGCGGATATTGTTCCGGATACGATCCATGTATCGGTGCCGGTAACATCGCCGAACAAGATGGTTGCGATTGAAGTCGAGGTCAGTGGTGAAGTGCCGAACGGTATGGCAATCGACTCCATCGAGATGGACCAGCATACAGTTACAATCTACGGTCCGGAAAGCGTGCTCGGTCAGATCGATAAGGTCATCGTTTCCCTGAACGCTGCGACGATCACCAAGGACTCTACACTGCTGAGACCCATTACACTGCCTTCCGGTGTCAATTCCTCGAACATCAACCAGATCACCATCAATGTGAAACTGGCAGAGGGTGAGAGCCGGATCATTGATGGTGTCAAGATCAACTACCGGAACAATACGAACAACTACAAGGCATCCCAGCCGGACAACAAGACGACGACAAGCGTCATGGTATTCGGTTCGGAAGCCAATATTGCGGATATTACGGCGGATGATATCTTTGTCTACGTGGATATGAGCGAGGCGAAACCGGGACTGATGGAGTTCCCGCTGCTGATCGATCAGCCATCCTCCGGACTTGTGAAGTATACGCTGATGGATGCGACCTACACGCTCAATGTGCTGGGTGAGTCCACCAATGATGATGACGCAGACAGCGGATCAGGAGTAAACAATGGGTAAGTATTTCGGAACAGACGGTATCCGCGGACAGGCCGGTGAGGGTCTGACTGCGGAAACAGCATTCAGGATCGGTCGTTATCTCGGCTGGTATTTCAGCCAGAACGGCCATCAGAACATCGTCATGGGCAAGGATACGCGGCTGTCCAGCGATATGCTGGAACATGCGCTGGCGGCAGGAATTGCGGCAGAAGGCTGCGATGCGTATCTGGTCGGCTGGTGTCCGACACCGGCGATCTCCTACATCGTACGTACGCATGATTTCGCCTGCGGTGTAATGATCAGTGCCAGCCATAATCCGTTCTATGACAACGGAATCAAGATCTTCTCCAAGGACGGTCTCAAGATGAAGGCGGAAGTTGAGGATCTGATCGAAGAGTACATTGACGGAAAGGTGAGCCTGCCGTACAGTACCGGGGACAAGATCGGACGCGTCATTGCGTATGAGCAGGGTCTGGAGGATTATATCAGCTGGGTCATGCAGGAATTCCCGGTCGATCTGAAGGGAATGCGGCTGGTAGCGGATACGGCCAACGGTGCAAGTACGGTGACGGCAGAGCGGGTCCTTACCGGGCTTGGCGCGGAAGTCACGATGCTCAACAATACACCGGACGGCATCAACATCAACACGCACTGCGGGTCCACACACCCGGAAGGCATGCAGGAAGCGGTGCGCAGCGGGAAGTATGATCTTGGTCTGGCATTTGACGGTGATGCGGACCGGATGATCATGGCTGCACCGGACGGAGAACTGCTGACCGGTGATCATGTGCTGTATATCTGCGGCAAGTACTTCCGTGACCGGGGTGAACTGAAGAACAGTACTGTTGTTACAACGGTCATGGCCAACCTGGGCCTCTTCAAGGCCATGGAACGGGAAGGAATCCGTCTGGTATCCACGCAGGTCGGTGACAAGTATGTCTATGAGCAGATGGTCAGGGAAGATGACATCGTGGGCGGTGAACAGTCCGGTCACATCATTTTCAAGGAACATGAAGCAACAGGAGACGGTCTGGTCACAGCGTTGGTGTTCCTGACGATCATGAAGGATACCGGCAAGAATGCTCTGACACTGCGGGAGGGCCTCAAAATCTATCCTCAGCTGCTGGTCAACGTACGCGTCCGTGACAAGGAAGAAGCGATGAATGATCCGGAAGTTGTAAAGGCAATCGAAGAGGTCAACGCGCATCTGAACGGCAACGGACGTCTTCTGGTACGTCCGAGCGGTACGGAACCGCTGGTACGGGTCATGGCGGAAGCGGAGACAGATGAAATCTGTACGCAGGAAGTCGGCATCATCGCTGATATTGTAAGAAGAAAATTCGGGACGGAATAAGAAAGACTGCGGGTATACCGCAGTCTTTTGATGTCATGTATACCGGGCAACAAAAAACGGCAATGCATTTGCCGTTTTCTGATGGTCGGGATAACTGGATTCGAACCAGCGGCCTCTTCGTCCCGAACGAAGCGCTCTACCAAGCTGAGCCATATCCCGATACTGCTAAACTATTATAACAAGGATTTGAAAAAAAGCCACAAAAATCGTAAATATAATACAATAAAGAGGGGAATCTGCCATGACAACGTACAAAAAACTCAACGTGGAATATATCATCGATGTTGCAAATGATGCACTGGAACACCTGTAC
>JAFWJP010000139.1 GCA_017514645.1 Solobacterium sp.
CACAGGCTCTCAGCCCGTTGACATTCCAGGAGATGAACTTCATACATCGATCCGGCGTGTCGCCTCTTTCAGCCACGCTTTCTCCTCTTCCGCAAGTCCGGGTGCCAGCGCTTCATAGACCCTGGCATGATATGCATTGATCTGCTCGATCTCGTCCCTGCTGAGAAGGCTGACATCAATGGCATCCAGTTCATAGGGGCAGTAGGTCAGGTCCTCAAAACGCAGGAACTGTCCGTAGAAATTGCGCCCGGCCTTTACAACCAGAAGCTCGTTCTCAATCCGTACACCGAGTTCATCCGGCAGGTAGACTCCCGGTTCATTTGTTACGATCATGCCCGGCTCCAGTACAGCGTTCGGTCTGGCTGCCGTCGGCACACCCCAGCGGATCCCCTGCGGTCCTTCATGAACACCGAGAACATGCCCGACACCGTGTCCGGTACCGCACTGATAATCGATTTCATCCTTCCAGATTGGTCCTCTGGCAAGAATATCCAGATTGTAGCCTGTTGTACCATACAGGAACACAGCACTTCCAAGCGCCATATGTCCTTTCAGGGTCAAGGTATAATAACGCTTCTCATCAGCACTCAACGGTCCCAGAGCAATAGTTCTGGTGATATCCGTCGTCCCGTCCTTGTACGTACCGCCGGAATCCACCAGCAGGAAGCCTTCCGGGAAGATCTCCGAATGCTTCTCCTCCGTCGCGCTGTAGTGCAGCATCGCCGCATTTCCGCGGTAAGCCGAAATCGTTCCGAAGGAAGGTTCGATATAATCCTCTTCCGCCTCACGGAGACGGTACAGATAATTCTGCGCATCCACTTCCGTCAGATGCTGTCTGCCGACCGTATTCTTCAGCCAGTAAATGAACCTGACCATTGCCCTTCCATCCTTCAGGTGGGCATGTACGGTATTGGCAATCTCTATATCATTCTTGATTGCCCGCATCATTCCGACCGGAGACTTCTGCCGGATATAGCGGTTCTTGCCGCCCAGATGCATTCCGATCCGGGTATTGATCGTATCGTAATCGATCCAGATATGCCTGCCTTCAAAATCCGTCAGATCCTCCGTGATCTCGCTGTACGCTCTGATCTCAACACCGGCTTCTTCCAGATGTGCGCGCACTTCCGGTGTCACCTTGTCTTCATCCACATAGTAGGCGGCCTGATCCATCGTGATGACGGCATAGGCATATACGACCGGTGTACACGGAATATCATTGCCCCGGATATTCAGAACCCAGCAGGGATCCTCCGGCGCACTCAGAACCAGCACATCCGCACCATGTGCCTCCATCTCTTTCCTCACTCTGCCAAGACGCTCTTCAGCACTCTCACCAACATATTTCTCATCCAGAACATAGACCGGATCCTTCGGAAGTCCCGGGCGCTCATCACCCCAGATATCCCCTGCCGGATCATCCGTTACATGGATCTTGATGCCCCTTCTCTTGGTCAGCTGGGAGATCCTGAGGGACGTCTCCATGGATACGACCTTTCCGTCATAACCGATGAGACCATGATCCGGTGTTGCGTCCATCAGATAGCTCAGCGGTTCGGGAACTCCTTCCTGACGCATCCGCATCAAAGTAATGCAGGTATCCTGCAGTTCCTTCTCAGCCTGCGTAAAATACCTGCCGTCCGTCCAGAGTCCGGCAAAGTCCTTCGTTACGATCAGACAGCCGGCATCCCCGCTGAATCCGCTCATGAACGACATCGTCTGGTAATACGGCGCAACGTATTCCTCCGACATATGATCATCCGCATTCGGGATATAGAACGTATCCACATTCTTGGCGGCCATCCATTCACGCAGCCGCGCAATTTTCTCATTTACACTCAGCAAATGCTACCTCTCACAGAAAGTATTATACCCTAAGGATATAAAAAAGGGCATGCTGTGCATACCCTTACGCCATATCCGAAATATAGTCCAGGACCCGTTTCCGTTTCCCGTAGATGATGGAGACAATATAGCGGAACCACAGATCCGCATTGAATGCCCACCAGACAAACACGATATCCAGCCGCAGGATCTCACCGAAGAGGATGACCAGCAGAACACGCAGAACAATACCCAGGAAGCTGACGATCATCGGGAAGTTCTCGTGACCGCTGGTACGGATGAACCCTGAGATGACCTTGGCCATATGCTGCGGAATCTGGGAGAACACCATCGCAAACAGATAGCCCATCGCCAGAACGATCAGTTCTTCCTTGTCCGTCATGATCCGCAGGATCGGACGGCTGCCGAAGCACAGGAATCCCATCGTCAGGAAGCAGACGATCAGGCAGAAGAAATTCAGGCGCTTGTAGTATCTCCGGTAAAGATTGTCATCCATCGCACCGATGGCCATGGAGGACAGCGTCATCGCACCGGTCATGAATCCGGCAGACAGGACATCACAGAATCCCTCTGCCTGCAGACCGAGCTGATACGCTGCGTAATAGCTGGAACCGTAGAACAGAATGACACGGCTGATATACACCGTGGCTACGTTCCAGTAGGAATTCTCCAGAGCTACAGGAATACCGGTCTTGTAGATGTTCTTCACATCATTTCCGTCAGGCTTCGCAAAGAAGGAACGATTGCTTTCCACACCGGCGTACAGTCCTTTCGGATTGTAGATCAGGACAAGACCGATCAATGCCATACCGGCCCAGGAAATGATCTGCGCCATTGCGGCACCCCTGAGGCCGAATCCGCCGATCCCGCCGATTCCGAAAATCAGAATGAAACCCGCAATGATCGCAATGACGTTGCCTGTCGCAGCGATGATCATCGGTGTCTTGGTATTGCCGAAGGACTGAAACGCTGCCGTGTTCAGACCGATCAATGCCTGCAGTGGCATGAAGATCAGCATCATCTTGAGAATGACGACACCGCGGTCCAGCAGAACAGCATCCTTGGTCATGATGGAGAGAAGCGGACGTGCAAAGATATAGGCAACGATTGCCATGAGAATTGCCGGCGGCATGATCGTTTCATAGGCCTGGTGCTGAAGCCAGCGGCAGCGCTCCTTGTTGCCCTGGCCGAACGCCTTCGCCGCAAGGATCATCAGACCGACTCCCATACCGCGGAACAGTGCGAAGTAAATATTGGATATACGTGTCGAAAGACCGTAGACAGAAATATCATCGACCGCCAGACGCCCGATCAGACTGGTCAGAATAATACTGGATACCATCATCAATGCATATTCCAGCATGATGGGAAACAGGATTCTGGCGATACGGCGGTCAATATCCTTGTTCGTAATCTCTTCCATGTCCACCTCCCCGGAAAAAAGAAAAAAAGTACTGCACTCATTATATTGTTTTCCGGCAGAAAAACAACATTGTTCAGTACAGTTCCTGTGCGTACTGTCCGGCACGCTCCGCATTGGCTGTGCCGCTGACTTCGAACTGCATGGCAAAGATATATCCTGCCTGCCATGCACACTCTTCACTGTCCTCCAGTGCCAGCAGCTGATCCAGGACACTGCGGTATGGTCCGCTCAGTTCATAGCCGAGATATCCCAGCTGTCCTTCCAGCGTATCACCGGACAGTCCGTTCTCACTGCACCAGGAAAACAGCCGGTCGTACCGGGCACCACCCCATTGGCACAGACCGTAGTATCCTGCCGGATTCCAGGCATCCGGACGGTAAGAAGATTCCCGGTAGATGTTTGCCAGAACACCGCAGGACGCTGCCCGGTTCAGTCCCAGATTGTTCATCAGATAATACTGGATCGTGCTGCAGGCATCGCCCTGGTCTGTTACTGCTGGTGGTGTGACTGCCTCTGTCTGCGCTGTCTCATCGTTCACCGGTGCCGGAGCCTGAACATGGATGACAAATGATTCCTGTCCGATATTGCCGCTTCGGTCCATCGCACTGACAGTAACCGGATAATCACCGCTCTTTGCCGGATCGAATCCTGTCTCCAGCATCCAGTTTCCTGCCTGCAGAACATCGCTGTATCCCAGCGCACCGTCTGTCCCATCCATGACGGAATATACATTATCCGCCGGATCATATCCTTCACCTGCTGTCACCCAGACTTCCGCAGTCCGTAAAGTAACGACAGGAGGTGCCGTATCCATCACAGCCTGTATGACCAGTTCAAAGGTCTCCAGGCTGTGATTCCCATTCCGGTCAACCGCTGTAACCGTGATCGTATACGTGCCCGGCTTTCCGTCGGACGGTATGCCGGATACCGTCCAGGAACCAGGGACAGGATCTGCTGAATAAGCCAGCTGACCGTCAACCGGATCTGTGACCTCTAGTACATTGGACAACGGTGAAAAGACAGAACCAAGTTCCTGTACATACTGTTCTTTCTGAAGTGTAATACTGGGTAACTGTGTATCTGCTACCGTGACGTGTTTTGTAAAGGTTCTGCCAGTGCCGCTGGACAGGTCGATGACCCGGATAACAGCAGTCTGTCCGCCCGTCCGCATCGGATCAATGTCCTGAACCGTTTCGACAACACCGTTTGCAGTGCATACAAGATCTTCAGCATGGATCTCATCTCCGTATTCAATGATCTCATCGTCAATGAATTCCGCATTCAGTCGTTTGTAGATTTCCCGAAGATCAGGTACTTCCTGCCGGGTTATTGCCCTGTTCGCCTCCATCCGTTCATAAAGCCAGATGCCGCCGAAAGCCAGAAATGCACCTAGTGCGAGAACAATGACGGAGCGGAGCGGTCTGTGTACAGGTTTTCCTTTCTCTTCCGGTGGTTCAGACCAGGTCATCTCCCCTTTGCCGATCAGTCTTTTCATATCCTCCGGCAGAGGGGCAGTAACCGCAACCTGGTTTCCGCTGAACGGAGAATACAGACTGATCGTTTCTGCATGCAGTGCAGGACGGCCGATATCCTTCACGTGTCCGCCGTACAGGGCATCGCCGGCCAGCGGGTGCCCGATTGCCTGCATATGCGCCCGGATCTGGTGCGTCCGCCCGGTTTCCGGCCGAACGTGCAGAACCGCATAGGTCATGGTATCTGTTTCATTTTCCCGGATAACGCGGTAATGTGTGACAGCTTTGCGGCCGCTGCGGTCGATCCGGCGTGCTCGCTGACCTTCCTGCTTGATGATCGGCAGGTCGATCGTACCTTCCTCCGGCTTCGGGATTCCTTCGGTTACAGCAGTATAGGTCTTGATCAGTTCACCTTTGTGCCTTTGTTCGGAAAGCCTCGCCGCCGCAGGTTTATTCAGTGCATAGACTACAGTTCCGCTGACATAGGCATCCAGTCTTCCGATCACCCGGACGGTCAGGTCCCGGCCTTTTCCGTGATAGTACGCCTGCAGGGCCGTTCCCAGGGAATCCTCCTGATGACCTCCCGATGCATGTACAGGGATCCCGGCAGGTTTGTTGACAATGACCATGTCTTCATCTTCATAGAGAATCTCCGGCTCCATTACAGCCCCGCTGTATTCCACCGCTTCATCTTCCGGAAACACCGCACGGATCTCATCTCCTGTACGGACCCTGCGGTCAGTACGGGCTTTTTCCCCGTTCAAAAGAATCTCTCCGTCAAATTTCAGGCGGGAGATCTCCTTCGGACTCAGTCCGAGCTCCTTTGCCAGGATCATACCGACCGAACGTTCCGTATTTCCTGTTTCTTTGTAAATCAGTGTTCTGCCCATCATGGAAAACGGAGTCAGGGACTCCGTGTTTTGTTAGATCATTGTACGAAGATAACTGTAGATAAAACCGTCGAGGTCACCATCCATGACCGACTGGATATTGCCGACTTCATAACCGGTCCTGTGATCCTTGACCATGGTATAGGGATGGAATACGTAGGAACGGATCTGGGAACCCCATTCAATCGCTTTCTGTTCTCCCTTGACCTCGGCATCCCGTTTCCGGTTTTCTTCGATCCTGATGGCGAGAAGCTTGGATTTCAGCATGTTCATGCAGGCTTCACGGTTCTGGATCTGGGAACGCTGGCTCTGGCAGAATACGACGATACCGGTCGGCTTGTGAGTCATGCGTACGGCACTGTCGGTTTTGTTGATATGCTGTCCGCCGGCACCCGAAGAACGCATCGTGATGATCTCCAGGTCCTTTTCATCGATTTCAATGTCCATGTCGTCCTCAAATTGCGGCATAACATCCACGGATGTAAATGACGTATGCCTTCTGGCATTGGAATCAAACGGCGAGATCCGCACCAGTCTGTGTACACCGTTTTCCGCCTTCAGATATCCATAGGCCATCGGGCCTTCGATCAGAAGCGAGCAGGACTTGACTCCGGCTTCTTCCCCTTCCTGGTAGTTCATGACCGTGATCTTGTACCCGTGACGTTCGGCATAGCGCACATACATGCGGTACAGCATCTCCGCCCAGTCCATCGCTTCTGTTCCGCCGGCACCCGGATGGATCTCCAGGATTGCGTTATGGGAATCATATTCCCCGCTCAGCAGAACTCTGATCTCGAAGTCATTGTACTCCTTGAACACTTCTTCATACTCATCATCCATGAGCTGTTTCAGGTCAGGATCAAAGCTTTCTCCGAGTTCATCCACACCTGCTGCCAGTTCCTCCAGACCGGAGGAAACACGCTCAAAGGAACTGATCAGTTCCTTCAGGGCATTCGTATCCCGGATCAGGGACTGCGCCTTCTTCTGGTCATTCCAGAAATCAGGCTCTGCCATCCGGGCTTCATTCTTTTCTATGACTGCTCGTTTCCCGGCCAGGTCAAAGTGAGGAGCCGAGCTGCTCCATTTTTGCCCGGCTGGCGGCAATCGACTGCCTCATCTCATATAGTTCCATCGTGTTCTCCTTATGCCTTGTTTACTATGACTTTCAGATTGCTGCAGTATGTAACAATGTTCTGCGCAATCTCATGCAGCATGTTCTGGAACAGACCGTATCCCTCCAGAACATACGCCTGCAGCGGATTCTGCTGTGCGAACGAACGAAGATTGATGCCGTCCCTCAGCTTGGCCATGATATCGATATGATCGACCCATGCCCGGTCTATGACCTTCAGGGACATCTCACGCTCAAACGGCTGTACCTGTGCCATTGCCGGCGCAACTTTCTCATCGTAGGCCTTCCAGGCTTTCTCCATGACAATATCAGCTGCTTCCGTACGGGTCTTCCCCTGCAGATCCTCCGGCGTGACCACCGTCAGACCGATGGTTCCGAGATACCCGCAGAGTTCTTCAGCATTGACATTCTCCGTTCTGCTTTCCGGATCGGTATAGGCAGCCGCCGCATCATCCGCAATCCTGCGGAACATACTCTTGATAACGCTGTGAACATCTTCATTGTCGAGGATGTAGTTGCGCTGTTCGTACATCACTTCACGCTGCTGACGCATAACATCGTCATACTGCAGAAGGTTCTTACGGCTGTCGAAGTTGACACCTTCCACCCGCTTCTGGGCACTCTCAATGGATTTGCTGATGGTCTTGGATTCAATGGCCTCATCACCGAGTGCGGCGAATACGCTTTCCATCCGCTCACTGCCGAAGCGTACCATCAGATCGTCCTGTACGGATACATAGAACCTGGACTCACCCGGGTCTCCCTGACGGCCGGAACGGCCTCTCAGCTGGTTATCGATACGCCTGGACTCATGGCGCTCACTGCCGAGCACACACAGACCGCCCAGTTCGCGGACACCCTCTCCAAGCTTGATATCAGTACCACGGCCGGCCATGTTCGTAGCGATTGTTACAGCACCTTTCTGACCTGCTTTGGCGATGATCTCTGCTTCTCTTGCGTGGTTCTTTGCGTTCAGTACCTCATGCGGAATCTTCGCTTCCTTCAGCATATCCGAGCTCAGCTCGGATGTTTCAACCGCACTGGTACCGACCAGTACCGGCTGACCTGCTGCATGGCGCCTGCCGACTTCCTTCACCAGCGCATCAAACTTGGCCTTCTTCGTTCCGTAGACCGCATCCGGCTGATCCACACGGATCACCGGACGGTTCGTCGGAACCTCGTAGACCAGCATGTTGTAGATCTCACGGAACTCTTCTTCCTCAGTCTTTGCTGTACCGGTCATACCGGCCAGTTTGTTGTACAGACGGAAGAAGTTCTGATAGGTGATCGTTGCCAGTACCGTTGTCTCCTGACGGATCGAAATTCCTTCCTTGGCACATACCGCCTGATG
>JAFWJP010000140.1 GCA_017514645.1 Solobacterium sp.
GGATGTGTTCACTCTGCAGGAAACGAAGATGCAGCCGGAACAGCTGACGGAGTCCATGCGCTTTGAAGGCTATCATATGTATATGAACAGCGCTGAGCGCAAGGGATATTCCGGAACGCTTGTCTATACGAAAGAGGAACCGCTGAGCGTCAGCTATGAGATCGACGGAGATGATACGAAGGAAGGCAGGGTCATAACCCTGGAGTTTCCGGAGTACTGGTTTGTCTGTGCCTATGTGCCGAATTCCAAGGAAGGACTGCTGAGGCTGTCCTACCGGCTGGAATGGGAGGAGATGCTGAGGGCACATCTGAAGAAGCTTGACGCTGTAAAACCCGTCATCTATACCGGGGATCTGAACGTTGCGCATGAGGAGATCGACCTGCGCAATCCGTCTTCCAACCGCCGGAATCCCGGCTTTACGGATGAAGAACGCAGCGCGTTCACAAAACTGCTGGCATCCGGTTTCCGGGATACGTTCCGGACGTTGTATCCGGATACGGTGAAGTACAGCTGGTGGAGCTACCGCTTCAACGCCAGGGCGAACGGTGCAGGGTGGCGGATCGATTATTTCATCGTTTCGGATCGTCTGCTGAACCGGGTCAGGGATGCCCTGATCTACAACGAGGTGACTGGTTCGGATCACTGTCCGGTCGGTCTTATCCTGGATGAGGCAGAATAACAGAGGACTGCAGAGGTATCTGCAGTTTTCTTTCCTCTTATTGTGAAAGGGCTTACAATTTCGTCTATAATATAAGAGTAACTATTCTGAGAGAGGTTAAATGATGAATCAGGAAGTCAGTATCAGGCAGTTCAAAAGAGTTCTCGTCGCAAACCGCGGAGAAATCGCCATTCGTGTATTCCGTGCGCTTTCCGAGCTGGGAATTACATCTGTGGCGGTCTATTCCAAGGAAGACAAGTATGCAATGTTCCGGACGATTGCCAATGAGTCTTACCAGCTGGATCCGGCTCTGGGACCGGTCGACGCCTATCTGGATATCGCCACGATCATCCGGATCGCCAAGGAGCACGCTGTGGATGCGATCCATCCAGGGTACGGTTTTCTTTCCGAAAACCCGGATCTGGTTACGGAATGCGAGAAGAACGGTATTGTCTTCATTGGACCGACAGTTGACAGCATGAATGCGATGGGGGATAAGATTTCCTCCAAGCAGAACGCGATCCTTGCGGATGTACCGATCATTCCCGGTGTGGATCATTCCATCAAAAGTGTTGAAGAAGCTGAACGGATTGCTGCAGAAGTCGGCTATCCGGTGATGCTGAAGGCATCCAACGGCGGTGGCGGACGCGGTATGCGGATCGTTGAAGAGGCTTCGCAGATGGCGAAGGAATTCAAGGAAGCGATCAACGAATCCAAGAAGGCGTTCGGTGATGATCAGGTGTTTATTGAGAAATACCTGCGCGGCCCGAAGCACATCGAAGTGCAGGTGCTCGCGGACAATTACGGCAATGTGGTCCATCTGTATGACCGCGATTGTTCCGTACAGAGACGGCATCAGAAGGTCGTAGAGTATGCACCGGCATTCTCTGTTCCTGAGAAGACGCGGCAGACGATTTTTGATGCGGCTGTACGGCTGTGCAGACAGGTGGGTTACCGCAATGCGGGTACGTGTGAATTCCTGGTGGACAGGGACGGCAATCCGTATTTCATCGAGATGAATCCGCGGATCCAGGTCGAACACACGGTTTCCGAGCTGGTGACCGGTGTTGATATCGTGCGTTCCCAGATCCTGGTTGCGGAAGGATATCCCCTGGATTCCGAAGAGATCGGCATTCCTTCACAGGAGTCCGTGAAGGCAAGCGGATATGCGATCCAGACGCGGATCACTTCCGAAGATCCGGCAAACAACTTCATGCCGGATACCGGCAAGATCGAGGTTTATCAGACAAGTACCGGAAGCGGTATCCGTCTGGACGGTGACAATATCTATACCGGTGCCGAGGTCCTGCCGTACTATGATTCTCTCCTGGTAAAGATCTGTTCCTATGACCGTACGTTCAAAGGTGCGGTTGACAAGTCGCTGCGCGCTTTGCGGGAGACAAGGATCCGGGGCATCAAGACGAATATTCCTTTCCTGATCAACGTTGTAAACAATCCGGTCTTCCGCAGGGGAGAGTGTCATACAACATTCATTGAAGAGACCCCGGAACTGTTCGATCTTTCCTACAGTGTGGACAGAGCGACAAAGATCCTGAAGTTCCTCGGTGACCGGATCGTCAACGTTTCCCATGGGGAAAAGGCCTATTACGATGATCGTATCGTACCGCAGGTTGATGAGACGAAGGAACGCTGGGGTGCCAAGGATGAGCTGAGAAGGCTTGGCGCGAAGGAATTTACCCAGAAGATCCTGAAGGAAAAGAAACTGTATATTACGGATACTTCGATGCGTGATGCGCAGCAGTCCCTGATGGCTACAAGGATGCGTACGAAGGATATTGTCGGCGCGGCAAGGCTGACCAATGATGTCATGCAGAACGGATTCTCTGTCGAGGCCTGGGGAGGCGCTACCTACGATACCAGTTACCGGTTCCTGAAAGAATCGCCGTGGAAGCGTCTGCAGATCCTCAATGAGCGGATGCCGAATACCCTCATACAGATGCTGCTGAGAGCTTCGAACGCGGTCGGCTACAGCAACTATCCGGACAACCTGGTGCAGGAATTCATCCGGATCTCGGCTGTACACGGCGTTGATGTATTCCGTATCTTTGACTCTCTGAACCTGATGGAAAACATGAAGATGCCTGTGGAGACAGCGCTGGAGACGGGAAAGATCGTCGAAGGTGCGATCTGCTACAGCGGCGATATTCTGAATCCTGCTGAAACGAAGTATACGCTGGACTATTACATCCGCAAGGCGAAGGAACTGGAAGCGATGGGTGTACATATCATCGCCATCAAGGATATGGCTGCACTTCTGAAACCGTATGCTGCGGAGCTGCTGGTAACGGAACTGAAGAAGGAGATCCATCTGCCGGTTCATCTGCACACCCACGATACGACAGGCACCGGCGTTGCGACGGTACTGAAGGCGGCGGAAGCCGGTGTGGACATCGTGGACTGCGCCATTGAATCCATGAGTTCGAACTCTTCCCAGCCGTCTCTGAACGCTGTGGTGGAAGCCCTGCGGGGAACGGAACGGGATACCGGTATCGATGGTACAGGGATCGATGAACTGTCCCGTTACTATGAACATGTACGCAAGGTCTATCATGCATTTGAAAGCGGTATGACATCTCCGAACGCGTCCATCTACCGTTATGAGATTCCCGGCGGACAGTATTCCAATCTTCTTGCACAGGTATCCGAGATGGGCAGCCGTGAGGATTTTGAGCGGATCAAGGAACTGTACCGGCAGGCAAATCTGCTCCTGGGAAACATCATCAAGGTAACACCAACATCCAAGGTTGTCGGAGATCTGGCCATCTTCATGCACAAGAACGGGCTGACGATGGACAACATTCTGACAGAAGGCGCAAATCTGTCCTATCCTGATTCGGTGATCGATTTCTTCCGCGGGATGATCGGTACTCCGGAAGGTGGTTTCAACAAAGAACTGCAGAAGATCGTTCTGAAGGATCAGAAACCGATCAGCGGCAGACCGGGAGAACTGCTTCCGCCGGTGGACTTCGAAGCCATCAAGAAGATGCTCACGGAAAAGTTTGATATGCGTGCGTTTACGCCGGAGGAGATGAACCAGAAGGCGGTAAGCTATGCCATGTATCCGAAGGTCTATGAGGACTACTGCACGCATTTCGAGGCCTACAACGACGTTACGACACTGGAGAGCCATGTCTACTTCTACGGTCTGCGGAAGGGAGAGGAGACAATCCTGAAGGCCGGAGACGGCAGAGAGATCCTGATCAAGTTCATTGATATGTCGGAAGCGGACAAAGAAGGTTATCGTGTTCTGACCTTTGAAGTCAATGGCGTTCTGAGGGAGATGAAGATCCTCGACAAGACGAAGGAGGTTGTCGGCGACAGGAAACTGAAGGCGGATAAGCACAATCCTGCGCATCTCGGTTCCACGATCCCCGGAACGGTGGAGACCGTCCTGGTCAAGGAAGGAGACCGGGTGGAGCCCAATCAGCCGCTGATGATCGTTGAAGCGATGAAGATGGAAACGACGTTTGTTTCCAACGTGAGCGGTACAGTCGACAAGATCTACGTTGCACCGGGCGATCATGTGAATACGGAGGATCTGCTCATCTCGTTTGTCATTGATCCGGCATAAACCTGAGAAGTCTGTTTGTGAAGGCGGAGTGATCTCCGCCTTTTCCGTATCCGTACATGCTATAATACTTACGGTGATGAGTATGAAGAAAGCAGCGCTGCTTTATGATTTCGATAAAACTCTGTGTGATAAGGACATGCAGGAATACACCCTGATTCCGTCTTTGGGATACGCGGATGCAGGTGAATTCTGGAAGGAAGTGACCGGGCTGACCAAAGAGAACCGGATGGATGCGATCAGTGCGTATCTGTATCTTCTGCAGAAGAAGTTTGCCCAGCTGTCCCATCCGCTGCGCAGAGGGGATTTTGAGGGCCTTGGAGCGCAGATCAGACTGTATGACGGCGTTGATACGTGGTTTTCCAGGATCAATGCGTACGGGGCTCGTATGGGGCTGGAAATCGAGCATTATGTGATATCCAGCGGAATGAGCGAGATCATCGAACAGACACCGATCGCTCAGGAATTCCGCAAGATCTTTGCCTGCAAATACTACTACAACGAAGAAGGCATTGCTGAGTGGCCGGCGATGATCGTCAACTATACAACGAAGACCCAGTACATCTTCCGCATCAATAA
>JAFWJP010000141.1 GCA_017514645.1 Solobacterium sp.
CCGGAAGAAGAAAAGGAAGAGAAGAAGAAAAAGAAAAAAGAGAAGAAGGGTTAATCCTTCTTCCCAGGTCCGCTTCCGGCGGACTTTTTCTTCGGCTGTTTGTATCTGGTGGTGAACACGATGCCTTTATGGGCAGATTGTACAGTACCGGTCATCTGGATCACTTCCTTTGAAGCAAGTGTGGTACGCATGAGTTCTTCCTGGGCATTCAGGGGTTCACCGGTATTCTTGATCCGTCGGTAACGGCCGTCGGATGACAGCCTGCGGGCTTTGACATTGTCGCTGAGGCAGAGGCTGAGATACCGGTGCAGTTCTTTGCGGATCTCCTTGTCCTTGATCGGTACTGCGATCTCGACCCGGCGTTCGGTATTGCGGGTCATGAGGTCGGCTGAAGAGATATACATCTTTTCGCTGCGTCCGCGTCCGAAGACATAGATCCGGCTGTGTTCCAGATAACGTCCGACGATGGAGCGGATATGTATGTTCTCGGTTTTTCCTTTTACTTCCGGCAGAATACAGCTGATTCCACGTACGATGAGGTCGATCTGTACACCGGCGCAGCTGGCTTCCTGCAGCTTACGGATGATCTCTTCATCGGTGACGGCGTTGACCTTGGCAATGATGCGGCCTTTCGGTCCTTTCTGCGTTTCCCGTTCGATCAGGCTGAGAATGGTGCTCTTCAGGGATACCGGGGCGATGAGCAGACTGCGGTAGCGGCCGTCAAGCACACCGGTCATCATGTTGCGGAAAAAGGCAAGGGAATCCCTGACGATTGCCGGATCTGCCGTGACATAAGCCAGATCGGTATACTGACGGGCAGTGACCTCATTGAAGTTTCCGGTTGCGATCAGCACAGCGTACTGCAGGTTCTTTCCGCTGCGGCGGGTGATCAGGCAGATCTTGGAGTGTACTTTATAGTCTTCGAATCCGTACATTACATTACAGCCGGATTCCATGAGCTTTTCGGAATAGTCGATATTGTTCTGTTCATCGAAACGTGCTTTGAGTTCTATAAGTACCGTGACTTCCTTGCCGTTTTCGGCAGCCAGGCAGAGATAATCCACGAGACGTGCGCGTTTGGCCAGACGGTAGATGGTGATGCGGATGGAGAGGACATCCGGGTCTGAAGCGGCTTCCCTCACCAGCTGCAGGAATGCGTCCATGGATTCATACGGGTAGGAGAGCAGGACATCCTTCTTCTGGATCTGATTGAACAGAGACTGTTTATAGTGGAATGCCGGACTGAGCTTCGGGGTATAGGGCGGATGAAGATGTTCTTTCTGCCGGGAATCCAGCAGGTCGGAAACCGTATAGAAAGAACGGCGGTCCAGGGGAATCTCCGTCAGAACAGCTGTAACATCCGCTGCCCTTAGTTCTTTTTCCAGGTAACGGCGTATCTGTACACCCGGTATGCGTGAAACCTCGATCTTGACCAGATCCATACGCCGCCGCTTTTTGAGCATGGTCATCATCCTTGCCCGGTAATCATCCGGATCGGACAGTTCACTGGTCAGATCGATCGCGGAATTGCGGGTGATGGTGAACTTGAAGCGTTCTTTGATCTCAGCACCGCGGAAGAAAGACGCAATTTGCGCGCTGACAAGGTCCTCCATATGAAGGTAACGGGTACTGGTTTTTCCCGGGAGACGGATCAGCCGGTTCAGGGAAGCCGGGATCGGTGCCAGTGCCAGTACATCGTTTCCGTGGTATTTCATGGCTGCTGCAGCATAAACAATTCCTGCCTGAAGCGGCGGCAGGGGATGGTGCGCATCAACGATCTGGGCGCCCAGAACGGGCTGTACGACGGAAAGGAAATACTGTTTCAGCCATGTTTTCTCTTCTTTCGTACATTCATCGTAGGACAGGGCAAAGATGCCTTCTCTGCGCAGTTCCTTCTTCAGTTCGCTGTAGATCTCTTCCCGCTTCCAGCACAGTTTGGCTGCAGCCGCATCGATCTTCTTCAGCTGCTTCGTCACGCTCATTCCGCTTTTGTCGTCGATATCATCTTCCTTGAGCGCTTTCATACCGATGAGATAACCGACACGCACGGAAAAGAACTCATCCAGGTTGGAAGAGAATATCGCAATGAATTTCAATCGTTCCAGAAGCGGAACATCCGGATCGGCTGCTTCCATGAGACACCGCTCATTGAACCGCAGCCAGGACAGTTCCCGGTTCTGGGTGTAGCCCTCCTGATAGAGATCTTTGATCATGTTGCCTGACTTTCTGTTACCATTGTAGCAGAAAGAAAGTACGGAAACTGTGGAATCACAGGATCGTACGGAGGTCAGAACAATGGGAGTACTGCTGCAGGATGTCATGGATCATCTGGAAGATACCGATCGTGAACATTCCTTCTTCTATGATCCGGAACGGGACCGTTTCATTCCGGAAGCGGACGATGATGAGTGCATTCCGCTCTATGATCACCGGGAAATCAATGATTACGGTATGATGGAGGATTTCATTGCGACCGTACAGGATGACAAGGCGGCGGAATGGCTGAAGAATGCCATCAAGGGAAGAGGCGCGTTCCGCATGTTCCGGGCAACCTGCGACCGTTTCGGGCTGACAGAGCGCTGGTATGCATACCGTGAGAACAGATACCGTGATCTGGCCGTAGACTGGTGTCTGGAGAACGGAATCGCCTATGAAGACATTCCGTATGTCCCGGAACCCGATGATGATGAATACGTAGATGAGCCGGAAACAGTATTTCCTCGTCCGGAGACGAAGGAAATACGCTATGGCGCAGTCTCCCGTAAAAACCGTCTGCCGGTGGTGCTGCTGGTCAGGGATGATCTGCAGGAAGGGGGAGAAGACGCGGATACGGAAGACGCGGAGGATGTTCTGGATGCGTATTTCGGCGACGGGTGTATGGTATTTGCGGCGATGGAGAACGGGATACCGGTCGGCTATATTGCGGTATGTGATGCGCGGGCGGAGCGGCTGTACGTTCGCCCGGAATACCGCCGGAGAGGCATCGGTACGGCTTTGCTGAAAATGGCAGAAGAGAATACCGAGCTTATGATCGATCTGATTCCGGGCAGAGCAGATGCTGAAGCATTCTTCCGCCACCGTGGATACGGAACCGTGGAACTGATCCGGTTGAGGAAAACACATGGAACTGAAACAGCTGAGTGAACGGATCTTCTGGTATCCGTATGAAGAGGAACGCGACCGGCCGATTCTGGGGTATATCGGGGGAAACAAGCGGGCTCTGGCTGTGGATGCCGGTCATTCTTCCCTGCACGTCCGGGATTTCTACCGGGCGCTGAATACGGCTGAGCTGCCGCTTCCGGACCTGACTGCGATCACACACTGGCACTGGGATCATTCATTCGGCATGCCGTTTGTGCAGGGTCTGACGATTGCGGAACAGCGTACGGATGTGATCCTGAGGGACATAGCCAAGTATATGACACCGGAATACGCAAGGTCGATGATGGTGCAGGATGAGCACATCGGAAGGGAGTACGCCGAAGGGCAGGAGATGAAGGTCTGCGGGGCGGATATCGTGTTCCGGGATACGCTGAGGATCGATCTTGGTGAACTGACGGCAGAACTGTTCCACGGACCATCACCGCATACCGATGACTGTGTATATGTTTATGTTCCGGAGGAGAAGGTTCTGTTCCTCGGGGACGCGCCGTGCGGAAAGTATCCGGATTGGTATGTGGATCCTGCAAAAGCGGAAGAGATCATCTCCCGGCTGGAGGAAACTGATTTTGATACTGCGGTAAGCGGACACTGGGAACCGCAGACCAAGGAGGAGATTATTTCCTTCATCCGGAGCAGTTATCTTAAGCAAACCGATTGTTTGCAAGGTGATTGACAGGTTGTTATAATGAACCTGTTTTACAAGGCAGTAAACAGATTCAACTATGAAACAAGACTCATCCTATTCATTTATTCATCTGTACAAATTTGTGGCAGCTATGGTCATCGCAATGATTTTTCACTTCGATGACCATTTTTGTACGATCGTGGGTCTGGACAATCCGTTCCGCGGAAATATGCTGACGTTTTATCTGAGCTGGCACGGCTGGGCGTTGACGGAACTGTTCTTCATGTTTTCGGGCATTCTGTTTATCCATGTTTATCTGCCGAAGATCATCAGCGGAGCCTATACATTCAACCGGTTCATGAAGCGGAGGATCCTGCGGCTGTTTCCAATGATTGTACTGAGTACTGTGACGCTGTATATCATTGAACTGCTGCTGTACCGGAATGATCTGAAATCATGGAGCGGATCGCTGGATATCATTCCATTGTTGTGGAACATCTTTTTCGGCAGTGGTGTTGTGTTCAATTCCGGCGCGTATATCAATGAACCGGTATGGTATATCGGTGTCCTGGTGCTTTGTTATGTGATTGCCTATATTCTCGCTTTCATCGATCGGAAGTACCGCAGTTCAAGTTTGTTCTTCATCCCGGTGTTTGCCGGGCTGTGCATCATGTATTCCGGTCTGCAGCTGCCGCTTCTGAATTTCCGGGTGGCCAGAGGGCTGGTAGCTTTCTTCCTTGGCTGCATGCTGGAACTGTTTATGGTACACTACAATTCCTACTTTCCCAACCGAAAGAAGCGGCTGATCATTGCGGCGTGTCTGATGCTTGGGTTTGCACTGCTGATCCTGAGACTGCACTTTGCCGGATTCGGAACAATGTCCAGTGAAGTTTTGTTCTATGATTTCTTCGTGTTTCTGCCGGTGATCTTCCTATCAATGGTCTGCAGACCGCTGAACCGGATCTGTTCCCATCCGTTCATCAAGGTACTTGGATCCTTATCTTATGGGATTTATCTCTGGAACTTTGTCATCTATGCTGAGGTCTATCTAATCATCTCGCTGGTGGACAACGGTATCGCCAGAGCCCAGGCCAATATCATGATGCTGTGGGCGATCATGTGCGTCATGCATCTGCTGGTTGCATATCTGGCGGAGAAGCTGGTGTCATATCTGCAGCGGATATAAACACAACAGTGCCCGGCATTACTGCCGGACACTGTTTTCTTTTCTGTATGGCTCGAATGCTTTGTAAGGATCCAGGTGGAAGTCCCGGAACACCAGAATCAGCAGGATCACGTAGGCTGCGAGTGTGATCAGCAGCGGATGATCGGTGATACGGACAAGAACAGCCGCAATAAGGAAGACGGCGGTCAGTTTCAGCATCAGATTCCGGTAATCCAGGGCCATCGCACGTGTATCGTATTCCGCCTGTTTCTGCGGACTGAAGTCGTTGAATCCGGCTATCAGCCGGCAGACAGCACGGTCTTTGCCATAGGCGAAGATGAAGGCGAAGACAGCGAACAATGCGGCTGTGAGCAGGTTGATCCACATATACCCCTGGTTCATAACGTTTTATTTCAGGTATTTTGCCGCGTAGGTCACGAAGAATTCCACGACCGGCAGAAAGCCTTTTTCATCGAGGAAGAATCTTGTATTGTGATGGGCCGGAATGGCATCGGGACGATCGGGCTTGCAGCCGAACTGCACGTAGCATCCCGGGTACGCGGCTGTCATGTAGCTGAAATCATCGCTGCCGGTATTCGGCGTCGGCATCGGGTAATACGTTGTGCCGATTTCTGCCATGACTTCCCTTGCCATGTCGACCGCGTCATCATCGTTGACGACCGGCGGACAGTAGGCGATCTTTTCCATCTTCGCGGATGCACCGAAGGCTGCTGCGGTATGTTCCGCGATCTCTTCCATCTTTGCCAGAACGGTATCCAGATCCTCAAGATGGAAGTAACGCAGGTTGCCTTCAATCGTGCAGGTATCGGGAATGATGTTGTAGGCTGTACCGGCATGGATCATGCAGGGACTGATGACCAGTGTCCGGAACGGATCGAAGTAACTGGAAGGGATCATGGTGATCTGGTTGAGGATCATTGCGGCCGGGCGGATCGGATCAATGGCCTGGTCCGGGCGGGAACCATGTCCGCCTCTGCCTGTCACTGTCAGCTTCCACTGGCAGTTGCCGGCAAACTGAGCGCCTTTCAGCACAGCAGCGTAACCTGTGGGCAGGGGTGCAGCCACATGGTTGCCGATGATACGGTCCACACCACCCTTGCTGCTGAGATATTCCACGATCTCCTGCGGTCCGTTCCCGCTGATTTCTTCTGCAACCTGAAAGCACAGATAGACCGTGCCGGCCAGTTCTTCTCTCATCTCCATCAGGCACTTTGCGGCACCGAGCAGGGTAGCTGTGTGAGCATCATGCCCGCAGGCATGCATGACACCGGGAACCGTGGACTTGTATTCCGATTCGATCTCTTCCTGCATGGGCAGAGCGTCCATATCCGCACGGATGGCCAGCTTCTTTCCCGGTTTTCCGCCTTCAATGCGTCCGACCACATTGCGGTGCCCGACGACGTCAAAGGGAATTCCCATCTCCTTCAGTTCTTCCTGGATCCGGGCAGATGTCTTCTCTTCCTGAAGACCCAGTTCCGGGTACATGTGAAAGTGTCTGCGCAGCGCAATCGTATAATCTTCGTATTTTGATGCCAGTTCATGAATGTTCATATACTCGTCCTCCTAATGGCTTTTGTGACAGAACGCATTTCCGGTCATTCCTCCAGATCGGGCAGTACGCTCCTGTAAGTGCTCTCGTAGGCATGATGTTTGACGGAGTTCTTCTTGATCTTTTCCACTTCCTGCGCTGCCTTGGGAATCAGCTGCACTGTGCCCGCACCACCGATACATCCACCCGGACAGGCCATGCCCTCCAGCAGATATCCATTGAGCTTTCCGGCTTCGGCCCTCATCAGCATCTTCCGGCATTCATCCAGACCTTCTGCGTGTTCTACCTTGACTTCCCGTCCCGGATACAGTTCCTGGATACAATTGACCACTGCGGAGGCGACACCGCCGCTGACGGAGAAACCACGGCCGTCCCCGCTGGCTTCATTGGTGATCCCGATCTTTTCCAGATCCGCAAAGTCGACATGTTTCGCTTCAAACATGCCCATGACTTCCTCAAAAGTCAGAACAAAGTCCACATCGCTGCGTACGGAACGACGGCTGGCTTCCAGTTTCTTTGCGGCACAGGGACCGATGAAGGCAACCTTGCAGTCAGGATGTTCCTTCTTGATCAGTCTTCCGGTCAGAACCATCGGTGTCAGGGCCATCGAGATACACTCCGCATACTGCGGGAATTCCCGCTTGGCCATGACTGACCACGCCGGACAGCAGGATGTTCCCATGAACGGCAGTTTTTCCGGTACTTCCTTTACAAAGTCCTCTGCTTCCTGCAAGGTGCACAGGTCGGCACCGATTGCAACCTCCACGACATCCTCAAAGCCCAGCAGGCGGAATGCAGCGCGCATCTTCTCCGGTCCGAGGTCTTTGCCGAACTGTCCGGCAACGGCCGGTGCAATCGCCGCATATACCGGTACATCGCTGCGGATCGCCTGGATACACTGGAAGATCTGCGCCTTGTCCGCAATGGCACCGAACGGGCAGTTTGCCAGACACATTCCGCAGCTGACGCATTTTTCCTGATCGATGTCCGCCCGCCCGAATTCATCACTGCGGATCGCATTCATTCCGCAGGCAACCGCGCAGGGTCTCCGCATCCGCAGGATCGCACCGTACTGGCAGACGGACATGCATTTTCCGCACTTGATGCACAGATCGGGATTGATATGGGCCTGTCCGCGTCTGAACTCGATGGCGTCCTTGGGACAGACCTGTGAGCAGGGTCTCGCCAGACAACCCTGGCACTGATCGGTGATGACCACCTGGTTGTCCGGACAGGCGTGGCAGGCGAATTTGATGATGTTGATGAGGGGAGGCTGGTAGTACTTTTCCGGGTGTACGGCTTCTTCAGCGCCGGTGGAAACCGGAGCATGTTCCGAAGCATCCCGCAGCGGCAGTCCCATGGCCAGGCGCATGCGTTCCTTGACGATCGCCCGTTCCAGGAAGACACTCTCCCTGTATTTGGAAATCTCGCCGGGAATGATCCGGTACGGAATGTTTTCCATTTCGGACAGATCTCCCGGTTCGTAATCGTAGGAAAGCTTTGCGACTTCGGCGAAGACGGCTTTCCGTATATCATTGATTGATGTATGAATTCCACGCATTCCCATAATGAATACCTCTTCTGTTTGTTACATTTAATCATGAAAACCGGTCCGTGTCAGTACAGAACATTGAACCGTCCGGAAGGACAGCGATATGATAAAAGCGGAGGAAAGCAGTATGGATGAGCACAGTACATTCATTGAAGATCATACCGCGGAAGCGGTGAACTTGCTGGAAACACTCGGAAGAATTCCGGCACCGAGCCATCAGGAAGACAAACGAGCAGCCTTCATCAAACAGTGGTTTGAAGAAGCCGGTGTACAGGACGTAACGATCGACAGTGCAAAGAACGTGATCTGTTCCTTCGGTCTGGACAGGTTCGAAGACATTGCGTTGATTCAGGCGCATACGGATGTTGTTTTTCCGGATACGGAAGATCTGCCGATGGTCAGGGACGGAGATATCCTCCAGGCACCGGGTATCGGTGATGATACAGCGAATCTGGTAAATCTGATGATCGGCGCAAAGTATTTCCTGGAACAGCAGGAGCGTTTGAAGACCGGTGTCATCATTGCGGCAAACAGCTGTGAGGAAGGCCTGGGAAACCTGGACGGAACGAAGGAGCTCTTCCGGACCTTTGGAAACCGGATCAGGGAATTCATCTCGGTGGACGGATCTATGGGCTGGATCGTCAACCGGCCGGTCGGATCGCATCGCTATGAGATCAGCGTACAGGCGGAAGGCGGGCATTCCTACGGCGATTTCGGCAGAACGAACGCCATTGCGCAGATGGCGGAGATCATCCGCCGGCTGTATGCGCAGAACCTGCCGGAAGGTGCGAAAACAACGTACAACGTCGGTGTGATCGAAGGCGGTTCTACGGTCAATTCCATTGCGCAGAACTGCCGGATGCTGTATGAATACCGCTCGGAGAGCGATGCCTGCCTGACCTTCATGAAGGAACAGATGGAAGAAATCCTGCAGCGCTGCCGTGCGGAGGGCATACAGAATGAATGCACGATCCTGGGTGTGCGTCCGGGTCTGGGTGATCTGGATCTGTCCGAACAGGAGAAACTGGAGAAAGAAGTGAAGGAAGCAATCCGTCCTTACCAGGGGACAGAGATCCGGATGAGTGCCGGTTCCACCGATGCCAACATCCCTCTGTCGCTGGGAATCCCTGCGGTAACGCTCGGGTCGATCATCGGAGAAGGGGCGCATACCCGTCAGGAATGGGTGGATCTCAGGAGTATACCTGCGGGTATCGGAACGATCCTCCGCCTGCTGGACCGCTGGCTGTCCTGATGGTTTTCATCCCGATTTCGTCATTGCGGAATCCTTCTTCGAGGCAAATCGGAGTATCATAGAGAAAAGAGAAAGTGAGAATGAACATATGATTAGTTTCGCTGTCGTCGCTGACTTATGCGTTGCGTTTGTCGTATCCGTCCTCAAAGCCGTCGTTGTCTGGTTTGTCGGCAAATGGATCATCGGACGTCTGCTGGATGTTCTGAAGAAGATGCAGTTCCTGGAAAGACTGGACGCTTCTGCTGCAAATTACCTCATGAACGCAGCCAAGGGTGTTATGTACATTGTACTGGCCCTTGCGGTCATCAATGTGCTCGGTATTGAGACATCTTCCGTCCTGGCGATCCTGGCTTCGGTCGGTGTTGCGGTCGGTCTGGCTCTGCAGGGGGCACTGTCCAACCTTGTCGGCGGTATCATGCTGCTGGTGTACCGTCCGTTCAACGTCGGTGATTACATCAGCGCTTCCGGTGCGGAAGGCACGGTCAAGGACATCACACTGTTCTATACGCAGATCCATACGGTGGACAATGTCCGGATCTCCGTTCCCAACGGAGCGCTCATGGACACGAACGTAACGAATTTCTCGGCGGAGAAGACCCGCCGGGTCGATCTTACATTCAACCTTGCCAAGGATGAGAATGTGGATACCGTTGTACAGATCCTGAAGGACGCGATGACGGCAGACGGCCGTGTTCTGCACGATCCGGCACCGTTCGCAGCTCTGCTCAGCGAAACGAACGAAGCGCAGACCTTCGTACTGCGGGCGTGGGTGGACAGCGCGGATTACTGGGATACCCGGTTTGCCCTGACAGCGGCTGTAAACAAAGCTTTCAAGGAAGCCGGCATGAAGACACCGGCAGCCCGGATCATCACCGACAAGTAGGATGGAAGCGCAGTACAACCGTACCCGGCAGGTCTACGGTGACCGGGCAATGGAAATCATCCGGCATGCCCGTGTTGCCGTATTCGGGCTCGGCGGTGTCGGCGGCTATGTTGTGGAGACACTGGCAAGGGCCGGTATCGGAACCCTGGACATCATCGATCATGATACGGTCGATCCCAGCAACCTGAACCGTCAGATCATTGCCCTGCAGGACAATATCGGCAGACGGAAGGCTGATGTCTGTGAAGAACGGATCCATGCGATCAATCCGGATATTGCTGTGCACAAGCATGTAATGTTCTATCTCCCGGAAACGAAGGATCAGCTGGACCTGACACAGTATGACTACATCGTGGATGCGATCGATACCGTTACGGCCAAGCTGGATCTGGCAGAGGAAGCGGAAAAGCTCGGGATCCCGCTCATTTCCAGCATGGGGACAGGAAACCGCACGGATCCCTTCAGACTCGTCTGTACGGATATCTATCAGACAAAGGGAGACCCTCTGGCGAAGATCATGCGCACAGAACTGCGCAAGCGCGGTGTAAAGCGCCTCAAGGTCGTCTATTCCGAGGAGCCGCCGGTCAGACCGATCAAAGGACCGGAAGACGACCCGCGTACACCGGCGTCAACACCGTTCGTACCGGCAGCTGCAGGAATCATGATCGGATCCGTCGTGATCCGTGATCTGACCGGCTTCGACCCGGACAACAGATAAGAGACAGATTCTGTACAGATGACGCACAGAGTCTTTTCTTAAGGTTCTTCCAATTTAGCACTCTTTGTGGTAGAATGCTAACTGAAGCAAAGGAGTGATGTGAATGGCAATTATTATTCCGATTTACAGAAGCCTGGTTCTTCCGGACAGCCGGATGAATCTGCAGAATGAAATCTTCCGTACGGCGGCAGGAAGAGATCCTGAAGTCGGTGAACGGGCAATCTTTGTCATGGCAAAGCAGGAGAAGGAACCCGGAGAATATACAAGTGATGATTTCTGGCCGATCGGTGTTGCCGGAACCGTCAGGGAGGTCAATGTCAGCAGCGGGTTCTCGCTCTTCAATATGGAATACCGTGTGGATGTAGAGTCCATGCGGATGAATCCGGACGGTGTTCTGGAAGCCAATACGGTGATCAGAAGACCGGATGTGGATGATCTTCCGTTCGAAGAAGAAAAGAAGAAACTGGACGGTCTGAAGGCAGCGATCCTGAAAATGACGGAATCCTATCAGTGGGGGACGATGGCCCGCGGATGGATCATGCAGTGGCGTTCCGTCAGCGAGATCATGACGGTCATTTCCCAGTGGCTGAATCTGACGAGCAGGGAAAAGTACGAGATCCTGGAAGAGGATTCCAAGCGCCGGCGTGTCGACATGATGGAAAAGATGCTCTATGAGTATACGGAAATCACCACGCTGACCAATGAGGCCAACAGTGAACAGGAAGAGCATACGCAGAAGCTCTACCGGGAACAGGCCATCCGGAAACAGCTGGAATACCTGCAGCGTCAGCTGGATGAAATGCACCCGGAGAACGTATCCGATGTCAGGATGATGGAAAAGCGTGTACAGGATTCCGGCATGAATGAAACTGCCCGCAGGGAGGCGGACAAGGTGCTGAGCAGAATGCGTCAGGAAGGGCAGAACAGCCCGGAATACGGCAATCTGTACAACTATCTGGACTTCCTGACCAGTCTGAACTGGAAGAAGGCCAGAATGCCCCGGATCAATATTGAACGGGCGGCAGAGATCCTCGATGAAGATCATTACGGTCTGAAGAAGGTCAAGAACCGGATCCTGCAGCAGATCGCGGTCATGGATCTCAACCGGAAACAGTCCGGTTCGATTCTGCTGTTCGTCGGTGCCCCGGGTACCGGAAAGACGAGTATCGGCAAGTCCATCGCCAAAGCACTGAAAAGGAAGTACGTCCGTGTCAGCCTTGGCGGCGTGCGTGATGAAGCGGATATCCGCGGTCACAGAAGGACCTATATCGGTGCAATGCCCGGACGCATCATGGACGGAATCCAGAAGAGCGGTGCTTCCAATCCGGTCGTTGTCCTGGATGAAGTGGACAAACTCGGCATGTCCTACAACGGGGATCCCTCCAGCGCACTGCTGGAAGTCCTGGATCCCGAACAGAACAACACCTTTACGGATCACTATATGAATGTTCCGTACGACCTGAGCGATGTTCTGTTCATCTGTACAGCGAATACAACGGATTCGATTCCCGAACCGCTGCTGAACCGTATGGAAGTCATCGAGTTCAGCGGCTATACGGCAAGCGAAAAATACCAGATCGCTGTCAAGCACCTTCTTCCGAAGGCGCAGAAGGCGATGGGGATCCCGAAGGAGAAGCTCGAAGTGACGGAGGATGCGGTACGGTCCATCATTAGTGACTATACAATGGAAAGCGGCGTCCGTGGACTGAAGAAGCGCTTCGATACGCTCTGCCGGGCAGCAGCCGTCGAGTTCGCCAAAGGACGCACGGACAAGCTGGTCATCCGGGCGGAGGATCTGGAACACTACCTGGATATGAAACCGCTGCACCATGACCATGTACTGGCGGAAAAGAAACCCGGCATTGTGACCGGCCTTGCCTGGACACAGTCCGGCGGCGAGATCCTGTTCATTGAGACCATGTTCACCAAGGGCAGCGGAAAGGTCATCGTGACCGGACAATTGGGCGATGTGATGAAGGAATCCGTGCAGATCGCCATCAGCCTCGTCAAGAAGATGTTCCCGGACAAAGTAAAACTGTTCGAAGAGAATGATCTCCATATCCATTTCCCGGCAGGCGCGGTGCCCAAGGACGGACCTTCTGCAGGGATTACCATCACAACGGCGCTTTCGTCCCTTGTGATGAACAGGGCAGTTTCCCCGGAATTCGCCATGACCGGAGAAGTATCCCTGAGAGGTGTCGTCATGCCGATCGGCGGTCTCCCGGAGAAACTGATGGCGGCTGTGCGTTCCGGCGTCAGGACCGTGTTCATTCCGAAGGAGAATGAGCGTGATCTGGCGGATGTAGCGGATGAAGTGAAGTCGCAGCTGAACATAATTCCCGTCAGTGAAGTGCAGGAAGTTCTGAAGAAGACGAAGGTTGTCGGAGCCAGGAAGAAATTTGAATGAACCGGTGCAATGCATCGGTTTTTCAGTTTGTTTGTGTTACGATGATACGTGGAAAGGCGGTAAGCTATGCTGGATGTGTATCTGCTGGGTACAGGCGGGACATCGCCGGTGCCGGAGCGCTGGCTGACATCGTGCTACCTTCGCTGTGAAGGGATGGCGGTGCTGATCGACTGCGGAGAAGGTACGCAGATCGCACTGAAGGAACGCGGACTATCGTTCAAGAACATCGATGCAGTCCTGTTCACGCATTATCATGCGGACCATACCGGGGGATTTCCGGGTCTTCTGCTGTCCATGGGCAAATCCGGCAGAACGGAACCGCTGGATGTATACGGACCGGAAGGGCTGGACCGGCTGATCCACGGCGTCATGTGCATTGCCCACAGGATTCCGTTCGAACTGCGCCTGCATGTGCTGAAAGGCCGGGAATGCGGATTCACGCTGGGAAAGCTCGAGGTCAGAGCGTTTGACGTCATGCACAGTGTGAAGTGCTTCGGCTATCGTGTTGATCTGCCGCGCAGTGCCCGTTTTGAGGCGCAGAAGGCGAAGGAACTGGGGATCCCGGTCAGACTCTGGGGTACGCTGCAGAAGGGTCAGAATGCGGAATATGAGGGTGTGACATATACGCCTGACATGGTTCTGGGAGAAGCCAGACAAGGCATCCGGATGGTCTATGTTACGGATACCCTGCCGGTGAAGGCAATCAAGGAAGAAGCGCAGGGGGCGGATCTGCTGATTGCAGAAGGCATGTACGGGGATCCTGAGAAGAAGGAGAACGCTCTGAAACACCGGCATATGATGATGCAGGAAGCTGCAGCGATTGCGGCGGAAGCAGGCGTACAGGAACTCTGGCTGACGCATTACAGTCCGTCGGAACACCGGCCGGAGATCTGGCTGGAGGAGATCCGGAAGATATTCCCGGAAACCGTGATCTCCGATGAAGGAGCCCATAAGGATCTTCCCTTTCCGGAAGATCCCGGGAAATAAAACTGCATAGGAGGAAGAACAAAATGGCAGACATTATTCGCAGGAACGGAAACGGACGTTATTCTGAAACAGTAACGTACAACGGAATCGTGTATGTATCCGGTATCGTCGGTGATACACCGTACGCAACGGTAGAGCAGCAGACAAAGGAACTGCTGGCAGAGATGGACCGTATTCTTGAAGCCAACGGAACAGACAAGGAGCACATCCTGAAGGCACAGGTCTTCCTGGCTGATATCGCGACAGTCGCAGAGATGAACAAGGTCTGGGATGCATGGGTCGTCAAGGGACATGAACCGGCACGGATCTGCTCGGAGAGCCGTCTTGTCAGCCCGGCATGGCGTGTTGAGATCCAGCTGGAAGCCGTCGTTAAATAATCAGAAGGGCAGTTTCGTGTAAGAAACTGTCCTTTTTCATGTAAATGCTGAAACAAGAAACTGACACAGTTCCCGGACGATAAAAATTGTTTATCAAACAGCATGTATGTTTTATGCGTCTTGACTGTGCCTTAAGTCTCTGCGGGAATCAAAGCCATGGAAACAAGTGCCGAAACTGCATCAGCAGAGCGGACACAACGGTATATGCTGATGATGAAAGAAAAAGCGAAAAAACAGTCTATGTGAATGAAAAATCTTTTCATTGATGTAAAGGCTTTACATCGCCCCGTGCGGTTGTTTTTTCCCGCAATGATACTAAAATAGAATCATCGGATAACACAAAAATCACATATTTTTTGTGCGGAGGTAAACATGAAAAAGATTGTAGCAACCACTAATGCTCCTGCAGCGATCGGCCCGTACAGCCAGGGTGTCGTCGCGACAGGCAAACTCGTATTTGTTGCGGGTCAGACACCGGTCAATCCGGCAACAGGCAAGATCGAAGCAACAGACATCAAGGGCGCAGCGAAGCAGTGCCTGACAAACGTCAAGGCGATCCTGGAAGAAGCAGGAATGACCATGGACGATGTTGTCAAGACAACCGTCTTCCTGCAGGATCTGAAGGACTTCAAGGACATGAACGAAGTCTATGCAACATTCTTCACAGGTGATTATCCTGCAAGATCTGCTGTACAGGTCGCAGCGCTGCCGCTGGGTGCTCTGTGCGAGATCGAAGCAATCGCCGTAGAGAAGTAATTCAGAAAAGGTCACACCGGGTCATATGACCCGTGACAAAACAGAAATCAAGGCTTACAAGGAGGAAATTCTAAAGATGAAGTACGATTTCACACAGTTTATTGACCGTATGGGCAAGGACGCGATCGCGGTCGAGTTCCCGCCGAACGGCAACCTGACGAAGCCGGAGTGGAAGGACAAGCAGATCCCGATGTGGGTCGCAGACCAGAACTTCCCGACATTCCCGCCGATCAAAGAGAAGATGATCGAAAGAGCGAGCATCGATACATTCGGATACTACACAACACGTCCGGAATACTTCGAAGGTCTGATCGACTGGCACACAAAGCGTAACGGATACACAGATCTGGAAGCGAAGAACATCAGCTATGACAACTCGGTACTGGGCGGTGTCGTAAGTGCACTGAACGTACTGTGCTCCGCAGGTGACAACGTCCTGCTGCAGTGCCCGACATACATCGGCTTCACAGGCGCAATCGAGAACAACGGCTACAACATCGTTCTGAACAACATGTACAAGGACGAGAACAAGATGTGGCGTATCGATTACGAAGACATGGAGAAGCTGATCGTCGAGAAGAAGATCCACGCAACAGTCTTCTGTAACCCTCACAACCCGACAGGCCGTGCATGGACGAAGGAAGAGCTGAAGAAGTGCTTCGAGATCTTCGAGCGTCACAACGTATGGGTCATCTCCGATGAAATCTGGAGTGACATCATGCTGGATGGCCGCAAGCACAATCCGACATGCCTGACGAACGAATGGGCAAAGATGCACACAGTATCCCTGTATGCAACATCGAAGACATTCAACATCGCAGGTCTGGTAGGTTCCTACCGCTTCATCTTCAACGAGTGGCTGAAGGACAGAGTCGACAAGGAAGCATCCCTGTCCCACTACAATGAGATGAACATGCTGTGGATGTATGCAGCAATCGGTGCTTACACAGGAGAAGGCCGCTTCGAGTATGTGGACCAGCTGTGTGAAGTACTGAGCGAGAACGCACGTATTGCGTATGACTTCGTCATGAACAAGTTCGAGGGTGTCGACACATCGAGACCTGAAGGAACATTCATGCTGTTCCTGGATTGCACAGAGTGGTGCGAGAAGCACGGCGTAAGCATCCAGAGACTGCAGGAGATGGGTGCAGAAGTCGGTGTCATGTGGCAGGACGGCCGTCCGTTCCATGGCGCAAACGCGATCCGTATGAACCTGGCTCTGCCGACATGGCGTGTACAGGAAGCATTCGAGCGTCTGGACAAGTACGTCTTCAACGCTTAATC
>JAFWJP010000004.1 GCA_017514645.1 Solobacterium sp.
ATCCGCGGTCTGACCCTGCCGGCCATTACCGTCGCCTTCGGGCAGATCCCGCCCCTGGTGCGGTCTCTGCGCGAACGGATCCTGGAAGTGCTGGAATCGGATTTTGTCGTTACGCTGAAGGCAGCGGGTGTATCGAAGCGGGTCATCCTGTTCCGGCACGTTCTGCGCAATGCTTTTGTACCATCGCTGATGCTGTTCAGCGTCAACCTCTCCTACCTGATCGGCGGAACACTGGTGGTCGAACAGGTCTTCGCCGTCCGCGGTGTTGGAAAGCTCCTGTTCGAGGCAATCTCCAACCGCGACTTTCCGCTCGTTCAGGCCATAGCGCTTTACTGCGCGGTCTTTGTCGTCGTGATCAGCCTGGTATCGGAACTGATCGCGCATAAAGCTGATCCGAGGATGAACAAATGAAGAACAGCGACAGGAAAATGAAACCGTCGCTGAAGATCGGTCTCTTCCTGATGGGGATCCTGATCCTTCTGGCAATCACGGCACCGCTCATTGCGAAGTACGATCCGTATGCCCAGGATCTGCCTTCGGCGCTTCAGGCACCTTCGGCAGCCCATCCGTTCGGTACGGACCAGCTCGGAAGGGATATCCTCAGCCGGGTGCTGTATGCCGCAAGAGTGGATCTTTCGATCATGGTGCTGGCGGAGATCGCGCCGTTTGTCATCGGTGTGCTGCTCGGCATGTGCGCGGGGTATTTCGGGGGAAAGACCGACTGGATCATCTCCCTGGCCATCGATACGTTCATTGCGTTCCCGTACTATCTGCTGGTCATCGTCGTGGCCTTTGCGACAGGTGCGGGTATCCGCGGCATCTTCATCACGTTCATGCTGGTGGGCTGGCTGCTGTATGCCAGAGTCGCCAAGGGCATGAGCGCGTCATTGCGCACGCAGGAATGGGTGGATGCGGCACGGCTGCAGGGATTCTCCGACCTGCGCATCATCGTAAAGGAGATCCTGCCGAATGTTCTGCCGCAGGCGGTGGTCGTGCTTATGACGGATATGGCAGGCCTTCTGGTCATGATCGTCACGCTCGGCTATCTCGGCATCGGGATCAGCGCGCCGACACCGGACTGGGGAACGATGATTGCGGAAGGACAGACGATGATGACCACGGCCTGGTGGATCTCGGTGATTCCGGGTGTGATGGTGGTGCTTACGGGCATTGCGCTGTCGTTTATCGGAGACGGTCTTGCGGACCTTTGGAGGGAAGATGGGTTCTGATCTGCTGACAATCAAACATCTGAATCTGTACAGCCGGGAAGGCAGTCATCTGGTCAAGGATGTTTCCCTGAGCATCGGGCATGGTGAGACGCTGGGGATCGTCGGGGAGTCCGGGTCGGGAAAGACCCTGACCCTGAAGGCAATCATCGGGCTTCTGCCGACCGGGATCCGGGAAACCTGCGAGGAAAAGAAGATCGAAGGGAAGTGCGCGATGATCTTCCAGAGCCCGCTGACGTCACTGGATCCGCTGTATCCGGTCTTCCGGCAGCTGGTGGATGTGGTGGAGTACCGTCAGGGTGTTTCCCGTCCGGAAGCACAGAAGATCGCGGAAGGCTGGCTGCAGAAGTTGTCCCTGCCGGAGGATCTGGCGGAAGAAGACCGTTATCCGGGAGAACTGTCGGGCGGACAGTGCCAGAGAGTGCTGATCGCACTGGCTCTGGCGACGAAACCGGATGTTCTGCTGTGCGATGAACCGACGACAGCTCTGGATGTGACCGTACAGAAACAGGTCATCGATCTGCTGAAGGATCTGCAGAAGGAACTGGGTTTTGCGATGATCTTTGTGACCCACAACCTGGCCGTTGCGTCGCAGCTGTGTGAACGTCTTGCGGTCATGCGGCACGGAGAGATCATTGAAGAAGGAAGAAAAGCGGATGTACTGAAGCATCCGGCGCATGCCTATACAAAGGAACTGGTGGATTCGGTCCTGAGCGTTCCGGAGGTGGACTGAAATGGATCATATGCTGGAACTGCGGGATATCTGTGCGTATTACGGGGACAAGCAGGTACTGTTTGATGTGGATCTTGTCATCGGGAAGCACCGGACGCTGGGACTGGTCGGTGAATCGGGATCCGGCAGGTCCACGCTTGCCCGGGTGGTCACCGGTCTTCTGAAGAAGAGCACCGGTACGGTCGTCTTTGACGGGGAAGTACAGGGTGCGAAGCGTTCGGCGGAATTCTACCGCCGGGTGCAGATGGTCTTCCAGAATCCGGACGCGTCCTTGAATCCGAAGCACCGGATCGGGACGATCCTGACGGACGGCATGGTCATCCAGGGAGTCTCCCGTGCGGATGCCATGGTACGCTGCAGAGAGCTGATCACGCGGATGGACCTGCCGGAAGATACGCTGGAACGGTATCCGAGATCCTTCTCCGGCGGGCAGAAGCAGCGCATTGCGCTGGCACGGGCGCTGTGTACGGACCCGGATTTTGTGATCCTGGATGAGCCGACATCGGCTCTGGATGTGTCCGTACAGCGGAGGATGCTGGATCTGATCAAGGAGATCCGGGAGGAGCGGGGACTGACGATCCTGTTCATTTCCCATGATCTGGGTGTGATCCGGGATATCTGCGATGATATTGCGGTACTGCGGCATGGTGTGCTGCAGGAGACGGGAGAGAGCGCAGCGTTCTTTGCGTCGCCGAAGACGGATTACGGCAGGGAACTGCTGAAGGCAGTACCGAGGATCGAATACGAGTGAAAAAAGCGGCAGATGGGAGTCTGCCGCTTGTATTGTTTTACGGGTTATTTCAGGAAGTCTGCTGCGTAGCGGACGAAGAATTCCACGATGGGGAGGAAGCCCTTCTCTTCGTAGAACAGCTTGGTGTTGTGCAGGTTGTGGGCGGCATCCGGACGATCGGAGGACGCACCGAAATTGAAGTAGCATCCAGGATAGGCCTGGGTGAAGTAGCCGAAGTCATCGGAACCCATGCCCGGGAATTCCGGACGTTCCACCTTCAGACCCATTTCCTCCATCAGGTGAACGACCTTTTCCGTGACTTCCGGGGTGTTTTCGACAGGTACGCAGCCGGCGATCATCTCGACCCTGGCTTCCGCACCGGAAGCGGAAGCGATGGCAGAAGCGATCTTCTGCATCTGTTCCAGGACTTCTTCCAGTTCTCCTTTGCGGAAGTAGCGGATATTGCCTTCCATGACGCATTCATCGGGAATGATGTTGTACGCGGTTCCGGAGTGGATCATGCAGGGACTGATGACCAGCGGCAGGAACGGTGCGTGGTAGTTGGAAGGGATGGACGTGATCTTCTGCAGGATCTCGGCAGCCGGACGGATCGGGTCGATGGACAGATCGGGACGGGAACCGTGACCGCCGCGTCCGCGGACGGTGATGCGCCACTGGCAGTTGCCCGCGTTGGCCGGACCGGATGTCACAGAGGTCACGTAGGGATCCAGGGCAGGTGTCATATGGTTGGCAATGACTTCATCTACGCCGCCCTGACCGTTGAGGTATTCAATGATCTCCTGCGGTCCGCCGCCGCTGATCTCTTCTGCGACCTGGAAACAGAGGAACAGGGTTCCGGAGAGTTCATCCTTCATCTCCGTGAAGCACTTTGCGGCTGCGAGCAGGGTCGCGGCATGGACATCATGTCCGCAGGCGTGCATCACGCCCGGTACCACGGATTTGAATTCAGAATCGATCTCTTCCTGCATCGGCAGGGCGTCGATATCGGCGCGGATCGCCAGACGCTTTCCGGGTTTTCCGAAATCCGTGCGTCCGACAACGTTGCGGTGTCCGACAACTTCAAACGGAATGCCCATTTCCTTCAGTTCTTCCTGGATCCGGGCAGATGTCTGTTCCTCCTGCAGGGAGAGTTCCGGATGCATGTGAAAGTGCCTGCGGATTGCAATCATATAGTCTTCGTATTTCCTGGCTAGTTCATGAATGTCAGTCATAGCTGAACTCCTTTCATCTGTTTTTACTATAGCACTTATACGGGCAGGGACGGGTCCTTGTAATACGTACACAGCATGTCCACGAGCTTTGCGGGGTTCCTGAGGTTTTGTTTTGCCTGAAAACGTTATCATGATTGTGCAGCATAATCAGAACACATAATTTTCAGAAAATTTTCATAATTCCTTTGGAAAAATGCAAAAACAGTCATTTTTGGAATGTACATTTCTGATCTCAATAATATAATTAGTTCATTAGCGGAGGACGTTTTTATGTCCCTCGTTAAGAGAGGAGAAAGAAATGAACAAGAAACTTTTCAAAACTGCTTTGAGTTCACTCCTCGCTGTTGCTGTACTGGCCGGATGCTCCGGTTCTACAGACGGCGGTAGTGAGGGTGAAGGAGAAGGTACAGCGGCAGGAAGTCAGATTCTGAAGTTCGGTACAAGCGGATATGAAGGTGTCTTCAACCCGATCCTGTCCGACAACGTATATGACTCCTATGTCAGCGCGCTGATCTTCGATGGTCTGCTGGATGTCAACAGCGAGGGTGAGTATGTACCTGAGCTGGCAGCTGAAATGCCGACACTTGACGACGAGACAAAGACAGTCTACACATTCACACTGCGTGACGGTCTGACATTCTCTGACGGTACACCTCTGACAGCGAACGATGTTGCGTATACATACAACACGATCGCTGAACCGGACTATGCCGGTCCTCGTACGAACGTTGCGGCTGCGATCGCGGACATCAATGTCATCGATGACAAGACAATTGCCTTCACAATGACAGATCCGTCTCCGGCAAACCTGCAGCAGTTCACATACGGTATCATCAGTGAGACACACTATGCTCACGACAGCTTCGAAGCTCTGACAGCGAAGAACGACACACCGGTAGGCTGCGGTCAGTTCACACTGAAGGGCTGGAAGGCGAAGGAGTATGTCAGCCTGGTACCGAACCCGAATTACTGGGATACAGAGAACATTCCTTCCATCGAGGAATTCCAGATGGTTGAAGTTTCCGAAGATATGCTGCTGGGCGCTATGCAGACAGGTCAGATCGACTTCTGCCAGCCGGCTGCCAAGCTCGAGAACGTAGAAGGTATCGAAGCGCTGGACAACGCTCACCTGGTCAGCTACCTGGCGAACGGCTACACATTCATGTGCTTCAACACAACACGTCCGACACTGGAGCAGATCGAAGTACGTCAGGCTCTGCTGTACGGTCTTGACCGCAGAAGCTTCCTGATGAACGAGTATGGTTCCCTGGATCTGGTATCCCTGGGTATGGCTCCGATCTCCAAGACAAGCTGGGCTTATCCTGGTGACGAAGTGTTGAACGCTTATGAATTTGATCTTGACAAGGCTAACCAGATGCTCGATGAGGCTGGCTGGACAGAGAGAGATACAGACGGTGTCCGTATGAAGGACGGTGTCCGTATGGATCTGCACTGGCTGGTTTACACAGAGGCTTCCTGGCCGGGAACACTGAGCTCCATGGCTTATGACTCCTGGAAGAAGCTGGGTGTCAACCTGATCATCGACCAGATGGACTTCAACACAGTTGCCCACGAGACAATGGATGCTGAGCCGGGCAAGAAGAACTTCGATATCTAAACGATGGGCTTCTCCCTCAGCCTTGACCCGGATCCTACAGGCGGACTGTTCGACGCTGATGCTTATTCCGCAGGCGGCTTCAACGCTTCCGGTTGGAGAGATGAGCGTTCCCAGGAACTCCTGAAGGCTGGTCTGACTGAGTTCGATCAGGACAAGAGAGCTGAAATCTACAAAGAGTGGGCGATCATCCAGAACGAGCAGGTTCCGACAGCGATCGTTGCTTACCGTTCCGAGATCTGGGCTGTAAACAACAGAGTCCATGGTCTGGATGACATCGGTGTCTACACAGACTTCACAGAGCTGCTTGGCAAGGTCACACTTGACTAAGTAACAGATCTTACATAAGATCATTCATCAGATCGGTAGCGCTGTTTCCGCCAAAAGAACCGGTGCTACCGATTCTGTCGCTTTAAACTCTGAGTACAGAGAAATTTACTGAAGGGAGGAAGTTCTATGAAAAATTATACAATCAGACGACTTCTTCAGATTATTCCGGTATTTCTGGGTATTCTTTTCATTCTGTTCTTCATTATTGATAAGGCACCCGGAAGTATCACTTCCAATATTATGGATCCGAACATGACACCTGAACTGAAGGCTGCGCTGCAGGAGAAGATGGACCCGAATCTGCCGTTCTACACGAAGTTCATCAACTGGGTCATTGAAGCGGCCCACGGCAATTTCGGCTATTCCTACAAGCATTACCGGCCTGTCATTGAGGTCATCGGAATGAATATCGGCTGTACGTTCGCGCTGGCGCTGGCTGCGCTGGTCATTGCGATGCTGGTCGGTATTCCTGCCGGTATCATCAGTGCGACGAAGCAGTATTCACTGATCGATAATGTTCTGACGGTGTTCTCGCTGCTGGGTCTGGCGCTGCCGACATTCTTTGCCGGTCTGCTGCTGCTGAAGGTGTTCGGCATTGAACTCCAGTGGGTTCCGATCTTTGGTCTGAGCGATCCTTCGAAAGCCAATGCGGATTTCCTGACGCGCCTGGGCGACCATGCGTATCATCTGATCCTGCCGGCGATCGTTCTCGGACTTGCGGAAACAGCGAGCTTCATGCGTTATACGCGTTCCAGTATGTTGGAAGTGATTCGTTCTGATTACATTCGTACTGCCAGGGCGAAGGGTCTTTCTGAAAAGGTGATTATTTACAAACATGCGTTCCGCAATGCGATGATTCCGATCATCACACTGCTGGGATTCCGTATTCCGGGTCTTATTTCCGGTGCCGTAATGACTGAGACGATATTCTCGCTGCCGGGTGTCGGCAAGCTGTCCGTCGATGCGACAACGACGCGTAACTATCCGCTTCTGCTGGGGATCAACGCGATGCTGACGATGGCGACGCTGCTCGGTACGTTGGTCGCTGATCTGCTGTATGCTGCAGCCGATCCGCGCATCAAGTATGACTAGGAGGTGTTCCGATGACTGAAACTCGTGATGAGATCATCCGTAAGTCGACCAAGGAAGACTCCTACTGGCGCGGTGTATGGCGGCGTCTCAGGGCCAACAGGATGGCAATGATCAGCCTGGTGATTCTTATACTCATTGTCCTGTCCTGCATCGTGGTGCCGATGCTGTCTCGGTATGAGACTTATGAAGTGATTCCCGGTGCTGCAAACCAGAAACCGTCTGCACAGAACTGGCTGGGTACCGACAAGATCGGACGTGACCTGTTTGTCCGTCTGTTCTACGGCGGCCGTATTTCGCTGGGTGTTGCGGTTGCGGTTACAGCGCTGGAGTGTGTGATCGGTGTTGTGCTTGGCTCTGTTGCCGGCTACTTCGGCGGTATCGTTGATACGATCGTCATGCGTATCTCCGAAATCTTCATGTGCTTCCCGTTCCTGATGATCTGTATTACGCTGCAGACCATCTTCGGCAAGTCCATCCGTACACTGATCCTGATCCTGGCCGTTCTTTCCTGGCCGGGTATTGCCCGTATTGTGCGCGGACAGATCCTGTCCCTGCGTGAAATGGACTATATGGAGGCCTGCCGTGCGCTTGGTATTTCCAACCGCAGACAGATCTTCACCCATCTGTTCCCGAACGTTCTGGCCTATGTCATTGTCTATGCGACGATGTCCATGGCAAGTGTGATCCTGACGGAGACTTCGCTGAGCTTCCTCGGCCTGGGTGTTTCTCCGCCTACGCCGACCTGGGGCAACCTGATCCAGGAGGCACGTAACCTGACGATCCTCCAGAACAAGTGGTGGTACTGGATCCCGCCGGGAACGATGATCTTCCTTTCCATTCTGTGCTTCAATATTCTCGGTGACGGTCTGCGTGATGCGATCGACCCGAAGATGCAGAAATAAGAGGTGACTTTATGACAGAAACCAATACAAACAAGCCGCTTCTTGAAGTAAAGCATCTGAAGACGTATTTCCACAGCCGCAACTCTACAGTGAAGGCTGTAGATGATGTCTCGTTCGAAGTCTATCAGGGAGAGACGCTCGGTATCGTCGGTGAATCGGGCTGCGGGAAGTCCATTACCTGCATGTCCATCGGAAGGCTGGTTGAGTGCCCGCCGGGAAGATATGAAGGCGGTGAGATCATCCTTGATGGTGAGGAGATCCTCTCCATGCCGGATGCCAAGCTGCGGGATATCCGCGGCAATAAGCTGGCGTATATCTTCCAGGAGCCGATGACTTCCCTGAACCCGGTCTTCAAGATCGGTTATCAGATCGAGGAAGTACTCATGCTGCACAGAGGCATGAACAAGGAAGAAGCGCATCAGGCTGCCATCCAGGCGCTTGACAGAGTGCGGATCCCGAATCCGGAGCGGGTCGTGAACGATTATCCGTTTGCGCTTTCCGGCGGAATGCGTCAGCGTGTCATGATTGCCATGGCGCTGGCCTGCTCGCCGAAGCTGCTGGTTGCGGATGAACCGACAACAGCGCTTGATGTTACGATCCAGGCCCAGGTTCTGGACCTGATGAACGAACTGAAGAAAGAGATCGATACCTCGATCCTGTTCATTACCCATGATCTGAGCGTCATCGCGGAGATGGCGGACAGAGTCATGGTCATGTATGCCGGCAAGGTCGTGGAGCTTGCGGATGTCAACACCATCTTCGAGCGTCCGCTGCATCCCTATACGAGAGGCCTGATCGAATCCAGACCGGATATGAGCACTTCCGGAACACGTCTGAACGTGATCCCGGGCAACGTACCGGATCTGTCCGATCTGCCGGAAGGCTGTTCCTTCAGCCCCCGCTGTGCCTTCTGCTGTGATAAGTGCAGAGCCGGTGTTCCTGAGTTGGTCGAAGTAGAGCCGAACCACTGGGTCCGCTGCTACAGACCGGGAGGTGAAGACCTTGACAACTGATAACAATACACTGCTTGAGGTCCGTCACCTGAAGAAGTACTTCCCGATCAAGGGCGGTGTCTTCCAGAGTACGATCGGCAATGTCAAAGCGGTTGACGATGTTTCCTTCACCGTCAAACGGGGTGAAGTTCTGGGTCTGGTCGGTGAGTCCGGCTGCGGCAAGTCCACAACAGGACGTACCGTGCTGAATCTGATCAAGCCGACGAGCGGAGAAGTTCTGTACAACGGTGTGAACATCTATGATCTGAGCAGATCGGAGATGAACAAGTACCGTACCAAGATGCAGATCGTCTTCCAGGATCCGTATTCATCCCTGAATCCCCGTCTGCCGATCTATGAGATCATCGGTGAAGCGATGCTTGAACATCATATCGTATCCAACAAGGAAGAGATGATGAACAAGGTCTTCGATCTGATGAGCAAGTGCGGTCTGTTCCCGGAACAGGCGGGACGTTACCCGCATCAGTTCTCCGGCGGACAGCGTCAGCGTATCTGCATCGCCAGAGCACTGGCAGTCGATCCGGAATTCGTGGTCTGCGATGAAGCAGTATCCGCGCTGGATGTTTCCATCCAGTCGCAGATCATCAACCTGCTGAAGGAACTGCAGGAAGACATGGGACTGACCTATCTGTTCATCTCCCATGATCTTTCCGTCGTCAAGTTCATTTCCGACAGTGTTGCGGTCATGTACCTGGGTGAGATCGTTGAGATGGGTTCCAAGGACCAGATCTTCAACAATTTCGTTCATCCTTATACGGAAGCGCTTCTCTCTGCTGCACCGTCATTCGACCCGCGCAAGAGAAACAACGCCAACCGTATCATCCTCCAGGGTGATCTGCCGTCTCCGGCAAATCCGCCTGCAGGATGCCGCTTCCACACCCGCTGCCCGTTTGCGACAGAGCGCTGCGCTGTTGAAGTGCCGGAGATCCGCGAGATCGAACCGGGACACAGCGTCCGCTGCCTGTACGCAGAGGAAAGGGCTGCGAAGAGAGCAGCACAGTAACCCATGTTCTTTCTTTCGAAAGATCAGGTTGACCGTGACGTAGAGAATCTGCGCAGGCAGACACTGAGTCCGGAAAAACTCAATGCCGAGCTGAAAGCCCAGGCAAAAGAGAAGAAACGGATGCAGGAAAATGTAGAGGACTTTACCTGGAAGGATGTCCTTGCGATGACCATCGCGATCATCCAGGTCATTCTCCCGTACTTCATGGTCATGATCTCGGTCATGGTACTGGTATTCCTGTACTTCTACTTCATGGGCACAAGATAACAAAAAACAGGGGTTTCCTTCCGGGGAAACTCCTGTTTTATTATGATTCCTTCTTCAGAATCCGGCTGCCGTAGCGCAGTCCGTAGATCCCGCGTTTCCGGGTATGGATCAGTTCAATGTCGGTTTCCGTGTATGGATGAACGAGAACGCCGGTATACGGTCCGGTCACGGTCAGAACATGTTCTGTGCCGTTACTGATGACGACGATGTGCTCCGCCTTGTGCCGGATCTCAACATCGTCATCTTCATCCGTATGGTAATGACCGCAGGCATTCTGGATCACTTCGGCGCTCCAGACAGCCGCAGGGTATGTTTTTCCCGGGAAAAGTTCCTTTCCTGTACAGAAGCGCAGAAGCGCCTCACCGATACCGGACACAGGCACACCGGAAGTATTGCAGAGAACCACTGCCGCAAGGCCCGTTTCATAGCAGAACAGGATGGCAGAGGAGACACCCGGCAGACTTCCGCTGTGGCGGTAGATGGTCTGATGATCTTGTGTATCACTGTACAGTCCGTATCCGTAGTATGAGGTACCGCCGAAGGGAATCCGGGGCATGTACATCGAACGGATGCAGCGTTCCTTTACGATTTCCCTGCCGTTCAGGCCGATGCCTTCGTTCAGGTACATGCCGAGATACTGCTTCGTATCGTGCAGAGTGGATTTCATTGCGCCGCCGCCATGGAGCGTAAAGGCATCACGTGTATAGTCGCGGTCACCGGTACGCTGACCGTTTTCGATGCGGTACAGCACAGCCGCATTGTCATCAACCAGGGTGAAGCGGCAGCTGCTGTGGGTCATGCCGAGCGGTTCCAGGATGTGCTTGGCGAGATACTCCGGGTAGGTACGGCAGTCACCGTGCCGGCGGATGATCTCGGAGAGCAATCCGAATCCATCATTGCAGTAGCTGGAGTATATCCCGGGTGCATCGAT
>JAFWJP010000142.1 GCA_017514645.1 Solobacterium sp.
AACGCGGTGTATTCCTCGATCACCTTGAGGTGGAGAAGAACCTGAAGCTGATCTCCGGCAACCTGAAGCAGGATCTGCGTGCGCTCAAGGAAGGGGATCCGCGTGATGTTACGGCGAACCTGGAAGACTACAAGACCCGTCTGAACCAGATCGATGAAGCGATCAAGAACGAGAGCGCAAGCTTTGATGAACTGGCCGCGGCTGCGAAGGAAACGGATCGTCTGTACCGGAACAGCCTGACAACGCTGGATGAGATCGAAGGACAGTACACAAAGGCAAATGAGCGGTTCGGTCTTTCCGAAATGCGCGGCCGTATTGATGAATGCCGCACGATGATGACGGATATTACGCCGGAGAAGGAGAGAGCTGACGGACTGCTGACCGGAGCCGCAGCGCCCTGCAGTGAGAGCCTGATCGTGGTCAGAAAGCTGAATGACCGGCTCAGTGAAATCAACGAAGCAGTCAAGAGTATCAAGTCGGAACTGGATACGTTCAGCGGTGATGAAGACCATGCGAAGAAACAGCTGATCAAACTGAAGGCCATCATGAACCAGATGCAGGTCAGCATCCGCAAATACAAGCTGCCGGCCATCAGTACGGAATATGAAGATGATATGAACAAGGCGAATGAGTATATCCGCCGCATTCAGGATCTGATCGATGAAACACCGCTGAATGTCCAGCTGCTCAATGCGACGCTGACGGAAGCGATCGATTATATCTACAAGCTCTTCAACAATGTGAACAATGTCGTTGGCGCTGTGATCATGGTTGAGAATACGATCGTATTCGGCAACCGTTACCGTTCCACTTATTCTGACATTGATTCCGAGCTGACACGCAGTGAGCTGTGTTTCCGCAACGGAGAGTATACGCAGGCTCTGAATATTGCCATTGAGACGATCGAGAAGATCCATCCCGGCAATTACGAGAAAATGGTGAAGGAGAACGCCAAGGGTGCTGAAGAATAGAGTCTACTTTGACAGTTCCAGCACGACGGATATTCATCCGGAGGTCCTGAAGACATACATCGATCTTCTGGGAACGCAGTATGTCAACAGTGAATCTCTGTATGATGAAGGCGCGAAAATCAACAGAAATATGGAAAAAGCCCGGTCAGCAATTGCCGGACTTTTAGGCGTTAGAGCAGATGAGATCATCTTCACGGGCGGATCCAGTGAATCGAACTCGACGGCGCTGAAGGGGGTCTGCTTTGCCCAGCCGAAGAAGAAGCACATCATCGTAAGCTCCGTGGAACATTCCAGTATCATGAACTGCTGCGATCAGCTGGAACGGCTGTTCGGCTATCATGTGACATATCTTCCGGTCGGACCGGACGGAAAGGTACGGACGGAAGATGTACGCCGGAATCTCCGGGAGGATACTGCGCTGGTGTCGGTCATGCATGTAAACAATGAAACGGGTGCGGTCAATCCGATCGATGAGATCAAGGAGATCGTCAAGAAGGAGAGCCATGCCTATTTCCATTCCGACCTGACGCAGTCCATGGGAAAGATCCCGGTGGATCTGAAACACATCGACCTGGCAACGATATCAGCGCACAAGCTGGAAGGACTGAAAGGCAGCGGTCTGCTCGTCCGGAAGATCCATGTGCCGATGGAGGCTCTGATCTGCGGCGGGGATCAGGAAGGCGGCCTGCGCGGCGGTACAAGCAACGCTGCAGCGGATATGGTCTTTGCCAGGACGCTGCGCCTGGCACTGGAAAAGGAACAGGAACACCGGGCATATATCCGCAAGCTTCATGATCATATGCTGGCAGGTCTGAAAGAGATCGAAGGTGTAGAGATCAACAGTCCGGAAGACGGGATCCCGCAGATCCTGAACTTCTCCTATGAAGGGATTCCCAGTGAAGTCATGCAGAATGCATTGAACCGGGAAGGATTCATGGTATCGGCGAGGAGTACCTGCCACAGCAGATCGGCCAAGACCAGTTATGTACTGAAAGCGATGGGAATGAGTGACCGGAGGGCTTCTAGCTGTATCCGGCTCAGCTTCTCCTATCGGAATACGATGGAAGAGACAGACCGCTTTCTGGTCAGTCTGAAGGAGATCATCAGAAATTATGGCGAATTATGATACAGTGCTGATCCGGTACGGTGAACTGAGTACCAAGGGAAAGAACCGGAAGGATTTCATAAAGAAACTGGACCAGAATATCCGCTGGATGCTCAGGGATATTGCCGGACTGGAATACCAGCGTACGTATGACCGAATCTATATCAGACTGAACGGTGCAGATCCGTCTGTAATCAGGGAACGTCTGCAGAAGGTATTCGGCATCAGTTCGTTCTCGTTTACGGAGAAGGTGAAGTCCGATATCGATGAGATCAAAAAGACAGCGCTGCGGATCGCGCAGGAAGCTGCCGGAAAGACGTTCAAGGTTATTACAAGACGTCATGACAAGAGTTTTCCGATGAGCAGTGATGAGATCAACCGGGCGGTTGCCGGTGAGATCCTCCGGAATACAGATCATAAAGTCAACGTGCATCACCCGGATTTCGAGATCAGGATCGAAGTGCGGGAATACGATACCTATATGACATCGGAAAAGATTCCCGGAGCAGGCGGATATCCTGCGGGAATCAACGGCAAGGTTCTGCTGTTGCTCTCAGGCGGTATTGACTCGCCTGTGGCTGCGTATGAACTGATGAAGCGTGGTCTGAAGGTGGAAGCGATCCACTTCGCATCGCCGCCGTATACGTCTGAAAACGCCCGTCAGAAGGTTGTAGACCTGGCATCCATGGTGAGTGTCTACCAGGGCAGCATGCGTGTTCATTTCATCAATTTCACGGAGCTGCAGCTGGCGATCTACCGGACTGCCGGTGATCCATATGCCGTTACACTGATGCGCAGGATGATGTTCCGTCTGGCAGAGGAAACAGCGAAGAAGAACCGCTGTCTTGCCATTGCCACAGGGGAAAGCATCGGACAGGTCGCGTCCCAGACGCTGGAATCCATGGTATGCATCAATGATGTCGTACACATGCCGGTTCTGCGTCCGCTTGTGTGTATGGATAAGCTGGAGATCATTGACATTGCCCGCAGGATCGGCACCTATGAAACCTCGATCCTGCCGTTCCAGGACTGCTGTACAATCTTCGATCCGAAGAATCCAGTAACGAAACCCTCTGTTGAAAAAGCTGAGGGGTTCGAAAAGCAGTTCGACTGGCAGTCACTGATCAATGACTGCCTGGATCAGGTTGAAACCATGACCGTATACCCGGATCAGGATGATGAAGAAGATTTTCTGTAGGAGTTGAATATGTTCGGTAAAAGAGACAAAAAGGTAGCTGAAAAGTTTGATGAGATCTTTCAGCAGGGAATGAATCAGACAGAGAGCGAGTTTCTTGACAGTCTGAATATCATTGTACGCATGGTGGAGGTCAATGACATCTACAGTACCAATTCTAAACTTAAAATCTACGAACGGCTGACACAGCTGGCAAACTGCTCGCCGTCAGACAGACACAAGTATGCAAAGAAACTGAGAAGGATCCTGTGATGCAGGATCTTTTTCTTCCTGCCGGAAGGCATGAAAATGTGATACGATGCCCATGATGGAAAAGAAACAGATCACAAAAGCGGAATACATCAAACAGTTTGAGAGAGATGAAGAGGGCAGCTACAAGTATACCGGTCCTGCGGTCACGATGGAGGAAGGCTGGAAGAGAAGGTCACAGAAGGCATTTCTGATCCTGGTGCTGTGTCTTGGACTGCAGATTATTTCCGGTTGTCTTCCGGCAGAAGTCATGAAGAACACATTCTATGTGATCCTGCCGTTCGGTGCCGGAATCGGTGCTGTTCTGACCGGAATCTATCATCTGTACGAAGTATATGAACAGGCACCGGCTGTACCGGAGTATATCTGGCAGAAGCACGGACAGGCAATCGGGGTGTGCCTGAGTGTTCACCGGATCCTGTGCTATGTCTGCGCAGCAGGAATCCTTTTCTATCTGCTGACGCATTCTGTCCGTATCATTCCTGAACTGGTGCCTGCGGTGCTGCAGACAGCAGCGGGACTGCTGTCGCGGAAGGCCGAAACACTGACTGAGAAACGGATCTGACCGGAAAAACACGGAATATATACGGAATAACAGTGCGGATGTGCGACAAACCACATTGTTTTGTATATCGTTTTTTCTGATTAGTGATAGAAAAGATAAAGCGTCGGTTTTGTTATTATTAGGATAATGTACCGAATGAATGACATTACCGGCTGAATTTGGAGGAAAAGAAATGACTTTTGATTCACGTTCAGTCTCCAGAATCCTCGCCGGAACCCTGGCAGCAGCGATGCTTGCCGGATGCGGTTCTACAGACAACGGCGGCAATGAGGGTGAAGGAGCAAGCGCAGACACACCGCTTGTGTATGCGACCAATCATTTCAACGGCAAGTTCTCTCCGTTCTTCTCGGAGACTGCCTACGACACGGATGTCTATAGTATGACGCAGATCGGTCTGCTCACATCCGACCGTCAGGGTGCGATCATCTACAAGGGTATTGAGGGTGAGACCATCAACTACAACGGTACGGATTACACGTACTACGGACCGGCTGATCTGACGATCACGGAGAACGCAGACGGTACCGTCGACTATGACTTCAAGCTGAGGGATGATCTTGTCTTCTCTGACGGCGAAAAGCTGACAGCAGACGATGTGATCTTCTCCATGTATGTACTGGCTGATCCGACCTATGACGGAAGTTCCACATTCTTCGCACTGCCGATCGTCGGTATGGAAGAGTACAGAAGCGGTATGGCCAGCCTGTCCAGCCTGCTGCTCAAAGCAGGAAAGGACAACACAGACTTTGCACTGTGGGACGAAGAGACACAGACGAAGTTCTGGACGGAACTGGAGCCCGCTGCTGATAAGTTCGTTCAGGATATCTGCGATTATCTGGTCGCTGCGGAATACAACGCAGAAGACGATGATATCTCTGTCAAGATGGCCAACTGGGGCTTCGATGTACCGGAAGGCGCATCCAACTTTGATGTCTTCATGATCATGCTCGACAACTACGGCTATGACCTTGCCGGAATGACTTCCACGGAAGTTGCCGGTGATGCGTTCAGCGATCTGATGCCGACAATGGATAACTATGCAAAGGGTATCAAGACAGGTGAGTCTGCAGCTAATATTGCAGGTATCACAAAGGTGTCCGACACAGAAGTCAATGTCAAGCTGTCCACGGTTGACGCTACAGCGATCTACCAGCTGGGTGTCACGATTGCGCCGATGCACTACTATGGTGAGACAGACAAGTATGACTACGAGAACAATATGTTCGGCTTCGACAAGGGTGATCTCTCCCATGTAAAGTCCATGACAACAAAGCCGATGGGTGCAGGCCCTTACAAGTTCCTGAAGTTTGAGAACGGTGTTGTATACTTCGAAGCAAACGAGAGCTACTTCAAGGGTGCGCCGAAGACATAGTATGTCAACTTCATCGAGTCCAATGATCCGGAATTCGTTTCCGCAGTTGTCACAGGTACAGCTGACATCTCCATGCCGTCCTTCAGTGATGACAAGATCAAGGAGATCAAGGAAGCCAACGCGGACAATGGTGAACTGACCGGCAGCAAGCTGACAACAGTCACAAACGACACACTGGGCTATGGCTACATCGGTATTGGTGCAGACCAGGTCAATGTCGGCGGTGTCCGTGATTCTGAAGCATCCAAGAACCTGCGTAAGGCATTCGCTACGATCTTCTCTGTTTACAGAAACGTTGCAATCGATTCCTACTACGGTGACCGTGCATCTGTTATCAACTACCCGATCTCCAATACATCCTGGGCTGCTCCGCAGGCTACGGATCCGGACTATGCAATTGCATTCTCCAAGAAGGTTGACGGTTCTGAGATCTATACATCCGAGATGACCGCTGATGAGCGTTATGAAGCTGCGAAGGCAGCTGCGCTGGAGTACTTCGCTGCAGCAGGCTGCACGATCGAGGACGGCAAGGTCGTCGCTGCACCGGCCGGTGTTGCGGTCAACAAGGACGGTCAGATCGAGTATGAAGTCGGTATCGGCGGATCCGGTGCCGGTGATCATCCTTCCTTCATGATCCTGAAGCTCGCCAAGGACGCTCTGGCAGAGATGAATGTCAACCTGATCGTTACCGACTACAGCGACTGGTCTGAAATGCAGAACAAGCAGAAGTCCCGTCAGCTGCCGATGTGGTGCATGGCCTGGTCAGCAACAGTTGACCCGGATATGTATTAGATCTACTACTCCGACATTGCCAACGGCGGTGCAAATGCCGGCGGTTCCAACGCTTCCGCATACGCAATTCAGGATGCAGAACTCGATCAGCTGATTCTGGCTGCCCGCAGATCCCTGGATCAGAGCTACCGCAAGACACTGTACAAGGCTGCGCTTGACATCGTTGTTGACTGGGCTGTTGAGGTTCCGGTCTACCAGAGACAGGACTGCACGATCTTCAGTACAGAACGCGTCAACATGGATACAGTGACACCGGATATCACAACGTTCTACGGCTGGATGTCTGAAATCGAGAATATTGAACTGAACTGAACGTTCCGTACAACTCTTGAATAAGTTTGAAAAGAATGCGGAGGAACGGAAGTAACTCTGCATTCTTTTCTTTCCTAAGTATCCAACCTTCAATGAAAGCAGGTAACTCAAATGCGAAAATATATTATCAAACGTCTGATCATCTCAGCCATCCTGCTGGTTTTCGTTGCATTTCTCATTTATGTACTGATGCGGAGTCTGCCGACATCCTACATCGAGAGTCTGGCTCTGCAGAAATCCATGCTCCCGAATTCAAAGAGCTATGAGGAATGGCTGGAACAATTGTCAGCTGCGTACGGTATGGACAAGGAAATCATTCCCGGCTTCCTTACCTGGGCAGGAAATGCTCTCCGCGGCAATTTCGGAGACAGCTGGCATTATACAATTCCTGTAATTGATAAATTCAACGAAGTCGTCTGGCTGTCCTTTATCGTCGGACTGATCACGATGTTCCTGGAACTGATCATTTCCATTCCGCTGGGAATCCTGGCGGCCAGGAAACAGTATTCCAGAACGGATTATGCCATCTCCATTCTGGCGCTGTCCGGCATTTCACTGCCGACATTCTTCTTTGCGTCATTGATCAAGCTTGTATTCTGTGTCAAGCTCGGATGGTTCGATCTGTACGGTCTGGTAGGGCGGAATCATGCACAGCTGAGTGCCGGGGCACAGTTGCTGGACAAGGCGAATCACCTGGTTCTGCCGATCCTTACGCTGACGGTCGTATCCATCGGCGGACTGATGCCCTATACCCGGACAAACATGCTGGAAGTGCTGAATGCGGATTATATCCGTACAGCCCGGGCCAAGGGACTGAGCGAGAAGAAGGTCATATACAAGCACGCGTTCCGCAATACACTGATTCCGCTGGTGACGATCGTCGGCGGATCATTGCCGGGTCTGTTTTCCGGTGCGCTGCTGACGGAAACGCTGTTCCAGATCCCGGGTATCGGCTATACCAGCTATCAGGCTATGATTGCCGGTGATATTCCTTTCTCGATGTTCTATCTTGTGTTCCTGGCTGTACTGACGCTGCTGGGCAATCTGATCACGGATATTCTGTATGCTGTGGTCGATCCGCGTGTACGCATTGCCTAGAAAGGAGCAGATATGACGGAAGAGAATAAAAACGAAAACGGTCAGCAGTATTCACTGAATGATGACCGCAGAGTCAAGGTCCTGTCTCCGGGTGCACTGGTGCGCAGGCGTTTTCTGCGTAACAGGATCGCGGTATTCGGACTGGTCGTCCTTGTCATGATGTTCCTGTTCTCCTTTGTTGGGGGCGCTGTTTCCCCGTACAAGGAAGATCAGCTTTTCTATCGTACAGACCTGCATTCCAAGCAGTTTGCAGCGGTAGCGGAAAACAAAGAGTATCAGTACACAGCCAATGATCCGCGGTTCACCAGCATCCTTCATGCACAGATGTTCCTGGCAGTCTCCAACAATGCCGAGGAATTTACCTATCAGGGTGCAGCCTATCAGGTGGAGAAAGCCGGAGAAGAGTTCTATATCTGCTATCAGGACGGGGAAGAGCTTGGATTTGCCTCCAAGGAGATCATCAGTTCAACGACTGCAGAAGGAACGATTCCGTATGAAGAGCGTACAGCACTGCTGCGGGCGTATACGAACGACGAAAGCAGCTATCAGCTGAACGGTGTTGAATATACGATCGATGAAGACGGCGGTGTTTTTGCGGACGGCAGGGATTACGCCTATATCAGCCGGTACATTGTACGTCCTCTGATGGCGGATGTGTTCCTCTCCAGAGCCTTCAAGGAAGAACTTGTCGAATCCATCATGAACAAGGATGATGCATTCCTGTTCACCGGAGAAGACGGTATTGAATACGAGTATGAGATCCAGTTCGATCCGCGTACGAATTCCTGGTCAATCAATCAGGAACAGGAGACCAAGGTCTTTGATTCCTACGCGGCACCTTCCAGGGAGTACTGGCTGGGTACAGATAAAAACGGCATGGATATGCTGACACGTCTGATGTACGGCGGCAGAGTGTCCCTGACCATCGGATTCATCGTAGAACTGATTTCGACCGTACTGGGCATGATCCTGGGCGGCATCGCCGGCTATTTCGGCAAATGGGTCGATATGCTCATCATGCGTATCGTGGATATTTTCTACTGTGTGCCTTCGACACCGCTGATCATCATTCTCGGTGCCGCAATGGACAACATGCATGTAGATCCGCAGATCCGTATGGTCTATCTGATGATGATCCTGGGCTTCCTCGGATGGCCGGGCATTGCGCATATGGTCAGAGGTCAGATCCTGTCCCTGAGAGAACAGGAATTCATGACCGCAACGGAAGCGACAGGTCTTTCAGTCAAGAGACGTATTATGCAGCACCTGATCCCGAATGTCATTCCGCAGCTGATCGTATCCGTTACGATGGGTCTTGGCGGTACTATTCTGACAGAAGCGACATTGTCCTTCCTTGGACTGGGTGTCAAGTTCCCGTTCGCTTCCTGGGGCAACATCATCAGTGATGTCAATGATACGTTCGTACTGACAAATTACTGGTTCGTCTGGATTCCGGCAGGTGTACTGCTTCTGCTGACGGTCCTGGCGTTCAATCTGGTCGGTGACGGTCTGCGTGACGCATTTGACCCGCGTATGAAGCGGTAGGAGGGAGTAACGTAAATGGCAAAGAAAAATGACGGTTATCTCTCCGCAAAAGAGGCGCGCAGGATCTCCCGTGAGAACAGGCGCATTACCGATCAGTATGAAAAGAGAAACAAGCGGAAGAACGTACCGGAATCGGAGTATCTGACAAAGATGCACGACGAGAACAACGCTGTTGAGTTTGACAATCTGCATACGTATTTCTTTACGGATGCCGGAACGGTCAAGGCTGTGGATGGTGTGTCCTTTGATATTCCGCAGGGCAAGACGGTCGGCGTGGTCGGTGAATCCGGCTGCGGCAAATCCGTCACCAGCCTGTCATTCATGCGCCTTCTGCAGAGACCGCAGGGTCAGACGGTTGAAGGGGAGATCCGGCTGAATCTCGGTGACAAAGCCTATGATGTTACAAAGGCACCGGATGAAGTCATGCAGCAGCTGCGGGGCAACTATGTGTCCATGATCTTCCAGGAACCGATGACGGCGCTCAATCCGGTCTTCCGGATCGGTGAACAGGTCAATGAAGTCATCGAACTGCACAACGACAAAGGTCTGACACCCGAACAGATCAAGGAACGGACGATTGAAATGCTGGAACTGGTCGGTATTGCCAATTCACAGGGTGTCTATGAGATGTATCCGCATGAGCTGTCCGGCGGTATGCGGCAGAGGGTCATGATTGCCATGGCTCTGGCCTGCAATCCCCGGGTCATCATTGCGGACGAGCCTACAACGGCCCTGGATGTTACGATCCAGGCACAGATCCTTGATCTGCTCCGTAACCTGAAGGACCGGATCAATTCCTCGATCATGTTCATTACCCATGACCTGGGCGTAATCGCGGAAATGGCGGATTATGTCGTGGTCATGTATGCCGGAAGAGTCGTCGAAAAGGGAACAGCAGCGGATATCTTCCATCATCCGAGTCATCCGTATACGATCGGCCTGATGGCTTCCAAGCCGGTTGTCGGCCGGAAGGTCGATTCTCTGTATTCCATTCCCGGCAAGGTTCCGAACCCGATCAATATGCCGGACTACTGCTATTTCAAGGATCGCTGCGATCGCTGCATTGCCCGCTGTGACGGGGAATATCCTGCCATGGTGAAGCTCAGTGATACGCACTACGTATCCTGCTACAGATACTATGATGACGGGAAGGAGGAGTAATCATGTCGGAAAAACAGAATCTGAAGGTTGATACCTCCTATATCCCCGTAGAATATGATCCGCAGTATATCCTGATGGTCAACAATCTGAAGAAGTACTTCCCCATCAAGGGAGGTATGCTTCAGAAGACTGTAGGATGGGTCAAGGCTGTGGATGGTATTACGTTCAATATCAAACGTGGTACGACCATGGGACTGGTCGGTGAATCCGGCTGCGGCAAGACGACGACAGGAAGGACGATCCTGCGTCTGAGCGGGGAAAAGACTGCCGGTCAGGTATTGTTCAACGGCAAGGAAGTCTATGACTTCACAGCGAAGGAATTGCGGGCGATGCGTCCGAAGATGCAGATCATCTTCCAGGATCCGTTCTCTTCCCTCCAGCCGCGGATGCCGGTCGGTGAAATCATCGGCGAAGCGGTACGGGAACACGGAATCGTTCCGAAGGCCGAGTTTGATGATTACATTGACAGGATCATGGATGAGTGCGGTCTGCAGCCGTTCCAGAAGGACCGGTATCCCCATGAATTCTCCGGCGGTCAGAGACAGCGTATCTGTATTGCCAGAGCGCTGGCACTGAATCCGGAATTCGTTGTCTGCGATGAGCCGGTATCCGCTCTGGATGTTTCCATCCAGGCCCAGATCATCAATCT
>JAFWJP010000143.1 GCA_017514645.1 Solobacterium sp.
CGGTCTGTTTTTCTTCTTCTGTCAGGTATGTGCTGTTGGAAACAAGGTTCGTTGCATTGCCGATGATGGATGTCAGAGGTGTACGCAGATCATGAGAGATTGAGCGAAGCAGTCCCGCACGGAAGCGTTCCTTTTCTGCATTGACTTCAGCGGCTGTTTTATCCTTGTTCACCTGTGCGTTTGTCAGCGCAAGCGTAAACTCATTAATAATGGAAAGCAGCAGGGTATTCTCAAACTCCGTGAATGAACGCTCTTTCATATCAATGCGCAGGATACCGAAACAGTGTTCCTGGGAATGTACACTGAGGTAGCGGTATTCGCTTGAGGGCCATTGGTCTGTATATGCGCCGGCCTGATGCCGGTAATCCGCAACCCACTGCAGGATTTCTTTTTCTTCGGCAGTGATATCATCCTGTTTGAATTCACCGGACTGACAGACAAAGAAACTGACCGGACGTTTCAGCAGGTCTTCCAGCTGAATACAGACGATCCGGATCATTTCAGATGTATCTTCGGTATATTTCATCTGGTCTGATGTTTCCAGCAGGATTCTGGCCTGATAGGCATTTTCCGAAGATTCCCGGGCTGTATTCTTCAAACGTACAGCCAGAGTTCCGGTAAGCAGGGATGCCGCAAATGTAACAAGATAAGTGACAAGATAGGAGGAATCATAAACCAGTAAAGTAAAGCGGGGATCAATGAAAAGGAAGTTGAAGAGCAGAATATAGAGGATTGAGGCAATGATGCCGTATACTCTGTGAGAAGTCAGAACTGATGCGATCAGGACTGCCAGAATATAGATTGTAACGATGTTGGAATTGCTGAAGACGGACTGATCAAACCAATAACCGATCAGGGTTGCGGCAGACATTACAGCAACGACAAGAATCAGATCGCGGAGGTTCAGCACCGGTGTATTGTTTTTCCTGTATACAAGAGGATAGGCAGATGCCCGTGCGTCCGGAATAATATGAATGTCTGTGTCCGGCAGATAATCGATCAGGCGTTCCGGAATACTGCGCACATGTGAGAATCCTGAACGTGCGCTGAGACCAATAAACAGGTCCGTCGTGTGCATCTGACGGGCAATACCGGTAATGGTCAGAACGATGTCATCGCTTTCGATGATCTGAACCTCTGCACCGCATCTGCGGGCCAGGAGGATATTATCCTTGAGACGCAGGTCAGCGCTCACATCATCCTCCAGAGAGCCGATATAGAGAGCTGTCAGGCTGTCTGTCTGTGGATCGTACAGTTTCGCTGCTGCATGGATCACCCGGGCATTGCTCGGGGAAGAAGACAGGCAGATCAGAATACGTTTATTGTTTTGTTTTGCTTCATTCATAACTTGCATACATCATATGATGATAATCCGGATGAATTCAAACCACAATATGCGGCATGTCATCGGTGATATAAGTATACTGGTCATTCATCGTTTCCAGCACGATAATATCGGCAGAAGGCTTGCTGCATTCTGCGATCAGGGCAGGTCTGCTTTTGATGCAGAGCAGATAATCCCCCGGCTGGAGTTCTCTGCAGACCATGCCTGCGGTTTCCAGATTGTCGCTGACAATACGGTATTTCGGTCGTTCTTTTTCCGATACCGGAGCTGATTCCAGAAGATCGTAGATCCTGTGAATCGTGAGATATACGGCGGTTACTGAAAGAAGAAAGCCAACTGCGATGATCATGAATTCTGTCATATTGTTGCCTCCTACAGACCGAACATTCTCTGTATATTGTCTGTTTTCCCCAGCACGAGCATGGTCTGACCGAAGTGCAGAACCGTATCCGGGTTAATGTTCATTTCCATCTTTCCGTTTTTGACACCAAGGATATTGATTCCGAATCTGCTGCGTACATTGATCTGTCCGACCGGCAGATTGTCCCAGTTCTTCGGTACCGAGAGTTCAAAGATGGAATATCCGTCCATCAGTTCGATGTAATTGGAAATGTTGTCGGATGAATACCGTATGGCAGCCCATGTACCGAGCTGACGCTCCGGAAATATGACTTCAGCAGCTCCATTGCGTTTCAGCAGTTTTTCCTGAGAATCGCTGGTAGCTCTGGCTATGATCCTGGCGGCTCCGAGTTCATCCAGCAGGAATGTAGTTTCCAGTGAACTGAGGAAGTTGTCACCGATAGCGACTATAGAGAGATCGTAGTCTTTGATACCGAGTGTTTCCATGAATGCCTCATCGGTACTGTCGCCGATCTGGGCGTTGGTTACATAGGGAAGAACTTTATTGATGCGTTCTTCGTTTTTGTCTATCAGCATAACCTGATGTCCGAGTTCAAGCAGTTTTTCACTGGTATATCTGCCGAATCGTCCGGCACCGATAACAAGAACATTTTTCATATAACTCCTTTCATCCCACTGCAACATATTCAGCGGGATATTTTCCGCAGGCTTCCTTTTGTCTGGAACCGGCTGCGTAGGCAACAGTCAAGCCGCCCACACGGCCGAAGAACATGAATCCTGTCAGCAGGATCTTGGACAAAGATGACAGATGCTGGGTGATGCCGCAGCTGAGCCCTACGGTGCCCAATGCCGAGGCACACTCAAACATGGAAGGAAGAACCGGCAGTTTCTCACAGTACGAAACGATGAGAGATCCGGCTATGAGGAGGCTGAGATACAGCACCAGCAGAACCATAGCGTTCCGGATGACAGAGGGTTCGATACGGCGCCCGAAAGTGCTGACGTCATCTTTCCTCTTCATAAACGCAAAGGATGAGATAAACAGAATATACAATGATGTGATTTTCATGCCGCCTGCCGTCGATCCGGGTGCACCGCCCGCAATCATCAGCAGAATCGTGATCAGCAGACTGCCTTCACTCATTCTGCTGTAATCAAACGTACTGAATCCCGCGGTTCTGGGTGTTACACTGTGGAACAATGCGTAAAGGACACGTTTTTTCCCGGTGTACGCACTGAATTCAGAAGTATAGAACCAGAGGAAGGGGATCACAATAAGCACGAAGGTCATGATAAGTACTATTTTGGACTGAAGCCGCAGTTTTCTGTTGTGGATCCCGTTGCGGAACAGATCCTGCCAGGTCAGGAATCCAAGACCTCCTGCGATGATCAGTGCCATAATGACCGTATTGACAAGGACAGAATCCGAGTAAACCGAAAGAGAGGTTCCGGTCTGCTGTACTCCCATGATATCGAAGCCGGCGTTGCAGAAAGCAGAGACGGAATGGAATACAGCGCTGAACATGCCTGAGCCAGGCCCCATGTCCCTGCAGAATACAGGGCACAGCAGAAATGCACCTGCAGCTTCAGTCATCAATGTACCGATGAGGATATGCTTTGTCATTCTCACGATACCTCCGATCTGCGGTGCAGAGATTGCGTCCTGCATCGTTGTCCGCTGCATGATACCGATCCGTCTTCCGGTGATTATGAATGCAGCCACTGCGACTGTAATAACACCCAAACCTCCGATCTGAATCAACAGAAGAAGGACGATCTTACCGAACAGCGTCCAGTGAGAAGACGTATCATAAACGGTCAGCCCGGTAACACAGACCGCTGAAGCTGAAGTAAACAGCGCATTGATCAAGGTTGTATGTTTGCCCTGTACAGTAGAAACAGGGAGATACAGCAGGATCGCACCGAGCAGTATGACACATGCAAAACCGAAGAGAATCACTCTGAATGATGTGATATGTCTGCGCAGCATAATCGGAATAACGGACATTGCTTGTTCCTTTCTGACTACAGCATATCGGCTCCGGCGTTAAAAAGGTGTTAGGGTTATTGCGCCTGACATTAAAAATGCGTTAAAAAAACCCGTGCAGTCATAAAAAAGGATCCGTTTCCGGATCCCGGTGTTATGGCTGTATCAGGCTGCGCTGAGATCTGCCTTGACGTCGCAGAACAGGGAGATGATGCGGTCTGGCTGGATATCCTCCGTTGCGTTGAGGGGAATGATTGCCGGCAGAATACCAATGGCTGTCTGTACCTGCAGGATGACGCATCCGCAGAGCATATCGCCGATCTGCAGATAATGCGGTGTGCCGGAAACGATTCTGCCGATGAACAATGACCAGGTCTCATCCGGATCTTCCCGCTGCAGCAGGCTGCCGGAAGCGATGAATGTATCATCAAAGTCGAAGATCATGCCTTCCTCTGCAAAGTCATCCTTCAGATCCTCCAGCGTACTGTAGATACTGTAGCGGAAAGGGAAGAGGGACAGCGCTGCAGGCTGTACGGTATCTTCAATATCCTCATTGATCATATGCCGGTTGACCGTTTCCAGCAGGAAGTGCTGATCTCCGCAGCCGGCTTCGTAGTATTCGTTTCCGTCCTGGGATTTGTCCAGCCTGAAGATGAATTCCACGTCCTTGACCGGACTGTCCGCGATCACCAGATCCAGATCACGGATATCCGCGCCGTTTTCCTCCATCATCATGTTGAAAACGGCCCTTAGCACGATCGATCCGTCCTGTGCATCAGGAATGTCATAGGTATAGAGGACATGACGGTTCGATTCGTTGATATAGGATCTTCCGGGCTTTTTCTGCAGAAAGTGCAGAAGTTCGGATATCAGATCGGATTCATTGTTCGGGTCGATGAAGCATTCAATATGTACAGGCATGGTAACCTCCGGGTATCATCTATGAAAACGGTGTTTGATTCTGATACAATACTATAGGTTAAAAGGAGAACATACAATGGCAAATACAAATCAGAATCCGGAAAACTGCAACGGTGCATGTGATACCTGCGGTACGGACTGCCCGTCAAGAAACGGCGGCACCCCGAATTTCAGGATCGAACCGCATAAGCGTTCTTCGATCAAAAAGATGATCGGTATCGTATCCGGGAAGGGCGGTGTCGGCAAGTCGTTCGTGACATCGGCGCTGGCGGTTGAGATGGCAAGAAGGGGATATCGTGTCGGTGTCCTGGACGGAGATATTACGGGTCCTTCCATGGGCAAGGTATTCGGTGTAAAGCAGAAGGCAATGGGTGACGGAGAACTGATGTATCCGGCGAAGACAAAGCTGGGCATTCAGGTTGTTACCGCGAATATGCTGCTGGAGAGCGATGATCAGCCGATCATCTGGAGAGGTCCGATGGTGGCCGGAATCCTGAAGCAGTTCTATCAGGAAGTATTCTGGGACAGAGTAGACTACATGTTTGTGGATATGCCTCCGGGAACCGGTGATGTTCCTCTGACGGCATTCCAGTCGTTCCCGCTGGACGGGATCGTTGTTGTGACCAGTCCGCAGGATCTGGTGTCCATGGTCGTGGAAAAGGCCATCAACATGGCACAGATGATGAATATCCGCGTGCTGGGTCTTGTCGAGAACATGAGTTATGTCGAGTGCCCGGACTGCGGGAAGAAGATGTATGTATTCGGCAATTCGCACATTGAAGAAGTTGCTGAGAAGTTCGGTCTGGATGTCCTTGCAAGGATCCCTCTGGATGAGAAGAATGCTGTTCTGAGCGATGAAGGCGCGATCGAGGACCTGACAGTGGAACCGCTGAAGAAAGCGGCTGATTTCATCGAAACGTTGTAGAGCGTTCACAGAAAGTTCAGAATCTGTCTGTATTCTGAATTCAGGAGAAACGGAAGATGACAAAACTGCTGATAGTGGATGATGAAGCGAATATCCGGACGATGATCCGGAAGTATGCGGTTTATGAAGGCTATGAAGCTGAGGAGGCTGCAGACGGTATGGAGGCGGTGGAACTGTGCCGCAGCGGCAGCTATGATCTGATCATCATGGATGTTATGATGCCTGAACTGGACGGGTTTTCCGCTGTAAAGGATATCCGGAAGTTTGATTCATCGGTTCCTGTGATCATGTTGAGTGCACTCGGTGAAGAATATGACCGTATCCATGGGTTTGATGTCGGTGTGGATGATTATGTTGTCAAGCCGTTTTCCGGCAAGGAACTGATGATGAGGGTCAGGGCGATCCTGAAGCGTACAGGTGCTGACAGTGCATCAGACGGCTGCTTTGCCGTGGAAGGACTCGTCGTGGATGATTCCGCCAGGATCGTCACGATCGATGGTGAACGTGCGGCA
>JAFWJP010000144.1 GCA_017514645.1 Solobacterium sp.
ACCGCGGTATCCTCACTCAGTACCGTATTCTCATCAATTGTGATTTCCGGGGCCGGTGCATCCTGCTCGGCTGTTCCGTTTCTTCCGTCCACTTCGGCCATTCCCTGCTCCAGAACGTCTTCAACACTTGATGTCTGATTTGATACATGTGATCCGCTGTCGTTACTGCTGCAGGCGATCAGTAACGTACTCAGCAGAATGAAGCTCAGTTTTTTCATAGATGAACACCTCCGAATCTACCCGCTGCCGAACACAGCGCAAATGCCAGCACATCCACCGCAACGATTGTAGAACCAACCGGTGTACCGGCCAGGATCGACACGATCATCCCGGAAAACGCGCAGATGACGGAAAGAACTGCTGAGAATACCGTTACTGACCGGAAACTCCGGAACAGACGCATTGCGGACAAGGCCGGAAAGATGACCAGCGCCGATATCAGCAGCGATCCGACCAGATTCATCGCCAGAACGATGATCACAGCCGTAATGACCGCAATGACCAGGTTGATCGTTTCTGTACGGATTCCTTCCGAAGCCGCAAAACTCTCATCAAACGTTACCGCGAAGATCTGATGATAGAACAATACATAGACCGTGATTACAACGAGGGACAGCACGATGCACAGGACGACATCCTGCTTCGTCAGCGTCAGAATGGACGTTGAACCGAACAATGTCGTGCAGACATCACCGCTCAGATTGGTAGACGTCGAGAAGACGTTCATGATCAGATAGCCGAATGCCAGTGCACTGACCGATATCATGGCAATCGCCGCGTCACCGCGGATCTTCGCACGCTTTCCGCCCCGCAGCAGCAGTACTGCACTCAGTATCGTTACCGGCAGTACCAGCAATGTCTCATCCGTCAGATTCATCACCGCCGCGACCGACATCGCACCGAACGCGACATGGGACAGACCGTCACCGATGAAGGAGAAGCGCTTGAGCACCAGCGTCACCCCCAGCAACGATGAACACAGCGCGATCAGCACACCGACGATCAGCGCATACCGCACAAACGGATACTGCAGATACAGTCCCAGTTTCCCGATCATCGTTCCTCACCGCCTCTCGCAGCATATTGTCTTCCGGTTTCACTCTTCAGATAATCTTCCTTTGTCCCGAAGAATACTGTTTTCCCGATGTGCAGAATATGACTTGCATACTTCAGCGCCGCGTCAATATCATGCGAGATCATGATCACGGTAATGCCTCCCTTGTTGAGTTTCTCAATGAGGGTATACAACTCTTCGGTTACCCGCGGATCCAGTCCGGAAACCGGTTCATCCAGTACCAGCACTTTATCCGCGGCACAGAGCGCTCTTGCCAGCAGAACACGCTGCTGCTGACCGCCGGACAGGTCACGGATACTGCGGTCTGCCAGATCCAGCACCTCCATGCGCTCCATCTGCTTGTCTGCCAGTGCTTTCTCTTCCCTGGTATAGAACGGATGAAACCCGCCTTTTCCCAGACATCCCGAAAGAACAACTTCCCGTACCGATGCCGGAAAATCCTTCTGCACCAGTGTCTGCTGCGGCAGATAACCGATCTCATTGCGCAGAAGACCGTCTCCCAGTTCAATCGTCCCGCTGAGCGGATCCTGCAGTTTCAGCAGCGTTTTCATCAATGTTGTTTTCCCGGATCCGTTCTCGCCGACAATGCACAGATAATCACCTGTACGGACTTCGAATGTCAGTCCGCCCACGATCTTCTGTCCCTCGTATCCAAGTGCCAGATCCTTCACCGTAATCAATGCCATAAAACTCCTAATTCAATGCTGTTTTCAGTACTTCCAGATTCTTCTCCATGATGGACAGATAACTGATACCGTTCTGCACATCCTTTGATGTAGTCCCCTGCATGGAGTCAAGAACCAGGATTTCCTGATCCTTTGACGCTGTATTCTGCCAGATCGTTTCCGCGATTCTGTGATTCGTTCCTTCGATCGTCATGATTGCCGGCAGGGACAGCTCATCCACCTTGCCGGCCAGAAACACGACTGTTTCGAAGCTGGCTTCGGTTTCTGCGGAACATCCTGCAAACGCCGCATAGTAATCCATACCGTAGTCATCCGTCAGATAGCGGAACGGAAAGCGGTCACCGAACAATAATGTCTTCCTCTCCGCGCCTTCTGCCATTGCCGTATACTCTGCATCCAGTGCCTGCAGTTCCGTTATGTACGCCTCTGCATTTGCCCGGTAACTGTCCGCATTGTCCGGGTCCGCGCTGCCCAGCGCATCCGCGATCACACCTGTCAGGACCTCCGCATTGCGGAGAGACAGCCAGACATGTTCATCGTATTCCGCATCTTCTTCATGATCATGTTCTTCCTGCATGCCTTCGACATGTTCTTCTTCCTTGACTGTGTCACCGAGGGAATCCAGCAGATTGATGACGATCATATCCTCGTTGAGCGCATTTTTCAAGGCATCATCCACCCAGGCATCCGATTCCCCGCCGATGTAGATGAATACATCGCAGGTTGAAATCTTCAGGATATCTTCTGCGTTTGGCTGATAACTGTGCAGATCGACACCGTTGTCCAGCAGCAGTGTGACCTCCGCCTCTCCCGGATTCTCCCCGAGTACATTCATCACCCAGTCATATTCCGGAAAGATCGTCGTGATGATCTGCAGTCTGTCGTTTGTTTCTGTCTGCGGAGCACTGCTGCAGCCTCCCAGCAACGTCATGGACAGCAGAATCGCAGCCCACCTGTTCTTCTTCATCTTCCGGCCTCCTTTGCGCAGTCCTCACACAAACCATAGAACACTGTTCTCATCGGATTCAGCAGAAAGTGGTGCTCCTGCTGCAGGTGTGCCTGAATGCCTTCCAGTTCCTCGCAGTGCAGATGGATCAGTTTTCCGCATTTCTCGCATTTACAGTGGAAGCACACCTCACAGCTGTGGCTGTCCTTGCCGATATACTCAAAGCACGCAGGACTGTTTTCATCGATGATGTACTTGTTCACGATACCCTCGTCTACCATACGCTCCAGCTGACGGTACACCGTTGCCTGACCGATCTCTGTCCCCTGCTGTTTCAGTTCAAGACAGATCTCTGCCGCCGTCAGATGTGTTCCTGCACGCTGTTCCAGATATTGTATCAGTGCCTCTC
>JAFWJP010000145.1 GCA_017514645.1 Solobacterium sp.
CGTGAACTTACAGGACTTCTGGCGCATTACCGTGAGGACCGCAGGATCCGGGGAAAACTGCTGCAGGTGCTGCACCGCCGCCTTGGATACCGGGAATACCTGCCCGCAGCGTTCCTGATCCGGATACACAGATTCTGAACGCAGTATCGGGTATAATAGAAGCAGATATCAGGGAGATACTATGGCATTCTGGCTGAATCTGCTGCTTCTGGTGCTGGAGCTGAGAGGACTCTGGATCAGCTTCTCAGCCCGGAAACTGAAGAATTTCGTATTCTATACACAGCTGTCGAATCTGCTGTGTGCTTTTTCCTGTCTTCTGTATGTTCTGTTCGGACCGGCGGACTGGGTGACGGATATCCGTTATCTTGCGTCCTGCGCGCTGGTCATGACCTTTCTGGTGACCCTGGGCGTACTGATTCCGATGGGCGGTGACCCGAAGTATCTGCTGCTGCGGGGCAATGGACCGTATCATCATCTGATCTGTCCCGTCCTCTGCTTTGTTTCCTATCTCTTCTTTGAAGGACATGCCGGCATGTCCATGGTCATTCCTTCCATGATCCTGACACTCATCTACGGACTGATCATGCTGTATCTGAACTATGTACGTAAAGTGAACGGTCCGTATCCGTTCTTCCGCGTCCATCAGCAGTCCGTACTTGCTTCCGTCATCTGGGTCATGGTACTGCTTGCGCTGATCGGCGGGATCTCCGCCGGCATGTGCGTTGTTTCCGCGATCGTTTCCTGAGGAGAATATTTATGATCTATATCATCCGCCACGGACAGACAGCGATGAATCATTCCCATGTTCTGCAGGGCCGCAGTGACCTGCCGCTGAATGAAAAAGGTATCAGACAGGCAGAATCCGCCGGTGAATGGCTTGCCTCACAGGGCATCGTTTTTGACCGTATCTACAGCAGTCCGCTGCAGAGAGCAGTACAGACGGCGGAACTCGCTGTGCCGGGTATCCCGGTTACGATCGACGACCGTCTCATTGAAATGGATTACGGTCCGTATGAAGGTACGGATCTGAAATCGCTGACACCGGAACTTGTACTGTTCTTCAGCGATTTCGTGAACAATCCTGCACCGGAAGGCATGGAACAGCTGTCTGATGTAGTCAGGCGCTGCGGCGCGTTCCTGGAAGACATCAAGGACCTGCACGGCAATCTTCTGATCTCCACCCATGCCATTGCCATGAAAGGACTGCTGGAGTATCTCACACCTGATTCACACGGAAGCTACTGGTCGAAGTACATCGGCAACTGCTCGGTCTATGCCGCAGATGTGATTGACGGGCAGTATACCGTACCGCAGGAAGTCTATTTCCAACATATTTAGCACTCACCACTTGACTCTGCTAAAATCCCGCGCTATGACATAAGTGTAAAGAGAATCAGAGAAGATCCTGTGAAAACATAGAATCCAAACCCTCCATTCCCCTTACTGAAACATAGTTCATTCGCAAGAAAGAACAATGATGAAAGTAAAGGAGGTAAATGTACTATGTTGACACCTGCATTATTTACGGAGAATGTATTCGATCATTGGTTTGATGACTTCGGACTGATGAAGGAGATGAATGATCTCGAGAAGAAGCTGTACGGCAAGCATGCATCAAGGGAGATGCTGACGGACGTCAAGGAACACGAAGATCATTATGATCTGGAGATCGATCTCCCGGGCTTCAGGAAGGAGAACATCACTGCGGAGCTGAACAACGGATGGCTGACGATCACCGCGTCCAAGGATCACGAAACGGAAAACAAGGACAAGGAAGGGAAGATCCTCCGGCAGGAGCGCTGCTCCGGCACCATGTCCAGAAGCTTCTGGGTCGGTGAAGAGGTGAAGGAAGAAGACATCCACGGCAGGTATGAAGGCGGGGTCCTGACCCTGTACATACCGAAGAAGGAAGAAACCGCACATATCGAAAACAAAAGGATCATGATCGAGTAACCAGATCAAAGACAGCCCTGCACAGACAGGGCTGTTTTCATCTCTTCACGAGGATACAGTATAATGAAACCAGGAAGGGTACTGCTATGGAAGATCAGAGAATGAAGTCTCTTCTGCAGCGGCTGAATGCTGCAGTCACCGAAAACAATGCCCATGATGAAAAGGAAACCGTGGATGACCACAGTGCCTTTGCAGCGCTGTATGTCGCGGAACATCTGGAATATGAATGCCCGGAGGATGTCGTTGCCGGCTGTATCTGCCTCAACCTGCTGAACACGTACGTCAAGCAGGATGACGCCAAGATCGGCTATTTCTTCAAGCACTACATCGAGCACATCAATGCCTGGCTGGCACAGGATCCTGCACCTGAGATCCGCTTCTCGGTATACAAGGACAACGGACAGGATCTGGAGATCCTGGAACTGTACGGGATTCATCAGTTCAGTTTCCACAGTGTGAATGTCACCCAGGAACTGCGGGATGCCTCAGTTGAGCGCGGCTATGCGGATCTGGTCTGGAACGGAATCCGCAACCAGAAAGCAGCCATGACGCTGTACCGTTTCCTGCCGGAAGTGATTGAACTGAGTGAAGACAAAGAACTGATGCAGCGCGCGGAAGAATACGCAAAGATCCGTGAACAGCGGGTCGTACGGGAAGGATATATGCCGTTCCTTGGTCACGAAACCTATTACCGTATCGTAGGCGCTGCGTACGACAAGCCGGCGCTTGTCCTGCTGCACGGCGGTCCCGGCTCTACACACAATTATTTTGAAGTGCTGGACCGTCTGGCGGATACCGGCAGACCGATCGTCATGTATGATCAGCTCGGCTGCGGAGAATCCTATGTGGAAGGACATCCGGAACTGTGGACAGCGGAAACGTGGCTGGAGGAACTGAAAACACTGCGCGAATATCTCGGCCTGAAAAAGATCCACCTGCTGGGGCAGTCCTGGGGCGGCATGCTTGCCATCAAATACCTCATCGATGAACAGCCGGAGGGGATATGTTCCGCCATCCTGTCCAGCACGCTCTCTTCATCTGCGCTCTGGGCGGCGGAACAGCACAGGCTGATCTCCTTCCTGCCGGAAGAAGATCAGGAGGCGATCCGTCAGGCGGAAGAAACGGGAAACTACAGTGACCGGGCATATCTTGCAGCGAATGCGCGGTACATGGATCTGCACGCGATGCATCTGTCGAAGAAACTGCCGAAGTGTGTACGCAGACAGAAACGTGCCGGTACGGAATCCTATCTCACTGCCTGGGGTCCCAATGAATACTCGCCGACCGGTACATTGAAGGACTTTGATTATACGGACCGTCTCGGGGAGATCAATGTGCCGGCCTTAGTCATATCCGGCACGAACGATCTGTGTACGCCGCTGGTGGCGAAGACGCTGTACGACGGAATACGGCAGGCGGAATGGGAACTGTTCCCCGGGTGCCGGCATATGGTATTCGTAGAAGAGACGGACCGTTACTGCAGATTGCTGAGCGCGTGGATGGAACGGTACGATGGATAAGAAAGGTCACTGAAGTGACCTTTTTGCATGTTTTTTCATAAAAGGGATACAGATACCGTGTTCGTTCCGTTTCATCATGGCAAATCCACCGGCCGGAATGATCGTACGTGCATATAATTGCAGTATGAAAAAAGAGATTTCCCGGGAACTTCTGGTCTTCAGTATTCCGATGATCCTGAGCGCGGTCTTTCAGCAGATGTTCAGCTGGGCGGATGCGCTGATCGTCGGCAATTTTGCGGGTGAACAGGCGCTGGCGGCGATCAGGACAACGAGCAGCTGCTACAATATCCTGCTGGACCTGATCCTTGGAGCGACAGCAGGAATCACGATCCTGGCGGCAAGATATGCAGGAGCCGGGGAGCAGGACCGGGTGCGGCGTCTGCTGGCGACATTTGTGCGTGTTCTGCCGGCCGGGACTCTTGTACTGGTGATCGGCGGGATCCTGTCTGCTTCACCGCTCATGCGGCTGCTGGATACACCGGAGGAGATCCTGGGTGATACAATCCTGTACCTTCGCTGGATGTATGCCGGGCTGCTGTTTCTGGCGGTATACAATACCCTGGCGGCTGTGCTGAGGGGGACAGGGGATAGCCGGACACCGTTCCTGGCGGTCGTCCTCGCCGGTGCTGCCAATATCCTTCTGGATCTGCTGTTTGTGGCAGGATTCCGGCTGGGTGTGGGCGGTGCGGCTGCGGCGACTTTCCTGACGCAGGGGATCATGACCGTCTATCTCTGGATCTGTACACAGCGCAGGATGCCGTATCTGATGCAGGGGCTGATCCGGGAAACAGTGGATCCGCGGATGTTCCGGGAAGGGATGTTCTATGCCCTGCCGCTGATGATCCAGGGGGCTGTCGCTTCCTTCGGAAAGGTGATCCTGACAGGATTCCGGAACGGGTTCGGAATCCCGGTCATTGCGGCGATTTCGACTGCCTATCGGGTGGATACAGTACTGATCTCACCGGTGCGGAATCTGGGTGCGGCAGTGGCGGCCAAGGTATCCCAGCGGCTTGGTGCCGGAGAGCGGGAGGAATCCCGGATGGTTCTTCGTTCCGGACTTGGGCTCGGCATCGGCTTTGCGGCTGTGATGACGGTATTTGTCGTTATCTGCGGTGATTCGCTGATCGGCATCTTCGGTGTATCGGCGGAAGTACGGCAGATCGGTGCAGCGTTCTTCCGGTATCTGGGTCAGTTCTATATCATCAGCGCGTTGATGGAAGTCCTGCACGGGTATCTGCAGGGCATCGGTGATGTACGCTTTACCGCCGGGAATCTGCTGTTTCAGCTCTTGGTGCGGATCGTCTTGTCCTATGCGCTGAAGGGAGCACTGGGCTGGACGGTCATTGCCTATGCAGAAGGACTGTCCTGGTGCGCGGCGGTCATGACAGCGTTCTTCCGTTCCCGGCAGAGATCATTGCCGGAATAAAAAACAGTTCAGTGCAGGCTGAACTGTTTTGTGTATTCGGAAATCAGTAGCGGTACTGATAGAGCAGGGGTTCTCCGTTCAGGAATCTGCGGACTTCCGCAACCAGCATCTTCGTGTGATTTGCCAGGACTTCGTTGGTCGCACCGGCAATGTGCGGAGTGATGACAACATTGTCCAGCTCTGTCCGGTACGGATGATCCGCTGCCAGCGGTTCCCGGGCATAGACATCAAATGCTGCCCCGGCGATCCGGTGTTCTCTCAGGGCATCGATCATCGCCTGTTCATCCAGGACGGCACCTCTTCCTGCATTGATGAAGTACGCAGTAGGCTTCATGTACGAGATCATTTCGCGGCTGATCAGGCCGGTCGTTTCTTCGTTGACCTTCATATGGCAGGTGACGAAATCCGCTTCCTGCATGAGCTGTTTCAGGCTCTGGGCCTTTCTGACACCGAAGTCTTCGATATCGATCTCACTGACATAGGGATCATAGATGAGCAGTTCCATGCCCATGGCTCTGGCAATTCTTCCGACACGTCTTCCGATACTGCCGTAGCCGACGATTCCCAGTGTCTTCCCGTGCAGCTGTGTTCCTTTGAAGACCATATACGGGGAATCTGCCGCAAGGTCCCAGACCATGTCGGTCTTGAGTCCCGGCTTGGTCGATCTGTCCTTGTTGGGGATCCCCAGGTATTTTCCTTCCTTCAGGGCCTGGTGGGCAAACGGAATGTTGCGGGCAATGCTCAGCATCAGTCCGATCGTCATCTCTGCCGTCGTATCGGAGTTTCTTCCCGGTGCGTAGATGACCGGAATCTTCCGCTCCTTTGCGGCTGCCATATCCACGTTGACCGGTGTCGCTCTGGTGCAGATGATCAGTTTCAGGTTCGGCGCGTTTTCAATCACAGCCCGTGTGACATTGTCATAGCTGGTGATGATGATATCCGCGTCTTTTGTCTTCTCCATCATCTGTTCTTCGGTAAACAGCGGATCTCCAATGGCCCAGCCGTCCATGACGACCTCTCCCATCTCCATCAAGGGTTTCAGTTCCTGTGCATCGTATTCTGCTGTAAAATGGATCTTCATTGTTTATTCTCCTGTATTGTCCGGATGGTACGGTAAGCCTGTTCCCGGTCATACCATACCTGTGTATGGGACTGTCTGATCCTCCGGTAGAGATCAAACAGAATATCATATTGCGCGGTACGGGTCTGCCGTGGTTCATAGACGGCGGAAAAGCGGCAGGTTTTCCTGACAGCTTCCGGATAGTCCGCATAGATGCCTGCGGCTTTGCCGGCCATGATCGCCGCGCCCTTGGCACCGGTTTCCGAACCTTCCGCTGTCATGACCTTCATCCCAGTCACATCAGCGATCATCTGAGCCCAGACGGGACTCTTCGCCCCGCCTCCGGCCAGGAACATCGTACCTTCCGGATGCTCCGGCAGGCAATCCCGGATCGAGAAGCTCAGACCTTCGTAGACTGCCCGGATCAGGTCTGCCCGGGACGTACTGCGGGAGATTCCGAAGAATTCCGCCTTGGCAAACGGATGGAAGAACGGGGAACGTTCCCCGGCCAGATACGGCAGCCAGGTGACTCCGTTCGATCCGACAGGGACGGTTTCGATCAGCGCATCGATGGCACTGAACGGCATGCCTTCTGCCAGCTGTTCGCACATCCAGTCAATGTTCGGTGTCCCGTTGAGCGTCGGCTGGAGGTAGAGGTACAAATCCTCCAGCGGATGCCGTTCGTAGCGGGTGCCTTCCGCGCCGAAGCGGCAGTCCTTTTTGTGCTGCACCGTTTCACAGGCACAGGTCGTGCCGAGAATGACGCAGGTATCACCTGCGGCAAGGGCACCGAGACCGACAACCGTCGCTGAGACGTCCATCGCCCCGTAGATGACGGGGATGCCGGCAGGCAGACCGGTTTCTTCCGCGGCGGTTTCACTGACAGTACCGGCGATCTCGTCGGAGCGATGAACGGCTGTCAGTTTTTCCCGGCAGAAGCCCAGACCCATCTGTTCCAGCAGATCTGCGGCTGTCGTCTCGGTGGAGGTATCGATCATGGATGTGACCGAGTCCGTGAGTTCCAGGCCGCAGGTTCCGGTCAGGCGGTAGCGGATCCAGTCCTTGCAGAAGAGGATATGTGCAGCGTTGTGCAGTGTTTCGGGTTCGTTCTCGTTCAGCCAGCGCAGCAGGACCATCTGGTTGCCTGTCAGCGGTCGTACACCGGTCGTTTCATAATATGTTCTGCAGAGCTCCGGCGTGTTTTCATCCATGGAGGTGACCAGGTCGGCTGCTCTGCTGTCATTCCAGAGGACCGCATTGCGTACGGGCCGGCCTTCTTCATCGATCAGCCAGACACCCTCTCCCTGGGCACAGATCCCGACAGCGGAAGCCCGGATCTCCTTGTTGTTCATGAATGTACTCAGTTCATACAGACATTCACGTACCCGTTCCCACAGCAGGTTCATGTCCTGTTCCGAAGTTCCCGGGGTGGGTTCCAGGACTTCATTCTCCCGGGAACTGACCAGAACCTCATTTCCGTCTTCATCGAACAGGACGGCTTTGATATTCGTAGTACCGGCATCAATGCCGATCGTGTAACGCATCATTATTGTCTCCTTGGTATGGGGAAAGCCGGCGGGATGTACTGCCGGCTGTTACTGTCTATTTTCCGTTGATGACGTCGAACATGGCCTGGATGTCCTCGTCACGCATGACGTGGATCTGTCCCATGGTCTTCGCGTAGTAGCAGATCTTTGCGGCATCTTCTACGTAGACGGCACGGATATGCGCTTCCTTCAGGTCCTTGCCGAACGCAACGACACCGTGGTTGGCCATCAGGCAGGCCCAGCGGCCGTTCTTCATCGCCTCTACAGAGTTCAGACCGACTGCGTCTGTTCCGGGTACACCGAATTCCGCAACCGGGACATCACCGCCGAGGAAGGGCACCATCTCGATCAGAATGACCGGAATCGGTTCATGGGTGACCGCGAACGCCGTCGCGTACGGGGAATGCGTGTGCACAACAGCACCGGCATCCGGGAACGCTTTGTAGATCTCTGCGTGCAGACGCCATTCGGAAGAAGGTGCATAATGTCCGTCGATGACCGTACCGTCCACCCGCATTGCGACCATATCTTCCGGCAGGATGATCTCATAGGGGATCGAAGTCGGGGTGATGACCATGATCTTTGATTCCGGGTCATACATGGACAGGTTTCCGCTTGTTCCGGCCATGAGCTGTTCCTTGTAGGACTGTTTGGTCCAGTCAAATACTTCCTTGCGCATTTCTTCAATTGTTTTCATTTTGTCTCCTTGTGCGGTATCCGAAAAACCGCATGTTTGCCATACAATTATTGTAGATGATTCTGCTTGAATTATCCATGCAGGAGGATGAGACCATGGAGTTCTACGAAGTTCTGAACAACAGAAGGACCGTACGGGAGTGGAGTGAGGAAACAGTCGGCGAGGATGTGCTGGAGCGGATCCTGAATGCCGCACTGCGCGCACCGTCCAACAATCATCTGCGTCAATGGGAATTCATCGTACTGCGTACAGCGGAAGAAAAGGAGTGCGCGCTGCAGTACGTGAAGGAACAGGCTGCAGTGCAGGCGGCGAACCTGCATCTGCCGGAACATACACCGGAGCAGAAGATGTATGCCTACGCACTGCCCAGACAGTACAGCATGCTCAGGGATGCGCCGTATGTCATCATTCCGCTGTTCAGGACGAATCAGGCACTGTTCAAAGCGACGGCGGTCAACGGACTCAATGCGTTTGCGTCGATCTGGTGCGTGATCGAGAATCTGTTCCTGGCTGCTGCCGCGGAAGGACTGGCGTGTTCTCTGCGGATTCCGGTCGGACCGGAAGGATCGGATGTCTGCCGTACGCTCGGTGTGCCGGAAGACTATCTGATGGCCTGCTACATCGGCATCGGACATCCGGCGGAAGGTGCAGAAAACCCGGAGCAGTATACCTTCACAGCGAAGGAAAAGATCCATGAGGGCAGATGGTGAACCATACACGCCTGAATTACAACCATACGCTGATCGCCTGCTATCTCGGCTATATTACCCAGGCAATCGTCAACAACCTTGCGCCGCTGCTGTTCCTGACATTTGCGGATACGTTTTCGCTGTCCCTGGACCGGATCGCGCTGATCACAACGCTGAACTTCGCAGTGCAATTGGTCGTTGATCTGCTTTCGGCGAAATATATCGACCGGATCGGCTACCGGATCAGCGTGATTGCGGCGCATGGATTCAGTGTGCTGGGCCTTGTGTGTCTTGCGGTTCTGCCGGATCATTTCGGCTATGCCGGGATCCTGGTTTCCGTTGTGCTCTATGCCATCGGGGGAGGTCTGATCGAGGTCCTGATCAGCCCGATCGTGGAAGCCTGCCCGACGGAAAAGAAGGAAGCAGCCATGAGCCTTCTGCACTCTTTCTATTGCTGGGGACACGTAGGTGTGGTTGTGCTGTCAACGCTGTTCTTCCGCTTTGCCGGCATTCAGCACTGGCGTCTCCTTGCCGTGCTCTGGGCACTGATACCGGCCGGCAATCTCCTGTTCTTTTCCTGTGTGCCGCTGTATTCGATCACCCACGGACAGGAACCGCTGTCTCTGCGGGAACTGTTCTCCAGAAAGGTCTTTCTGCTGTTTCTGGTACTGATGGTCTGTGCCGGGGCTGCGGAGCATTCCATGAGCCAGTGGGCTTCAGCATATGCGGAATCGGCCCTCGGTGTATCCAAGACGATCGGTGATCTTGCCGGCCCCTGCGGGTTTGCGCTGCTCATGGGTACTTCCCGGGCGATCTACGGCAGGTACAGTGAACGGATCGAACTGAAACAGGCGATGATCCTCTCAGCAATGCTGTGCGCGGTATCGTACCTGCTCGTTTCGATGACGCATACCGCCGTAACCGGCTTTGCGGGATGTATGCTGTGCGGTTTCTCCGTCGGTCTGTTCTGGCCGGGAACCTTCAGCCTTGCGGCAAAGCGGATCCCTGCGGCAGGTACGGCAATGTATGCGTTCATGGCCCTTGCCGGAGATGTCGGATGTTCCCTGGGCCCGACCATTGTCGGGTTTACGGCGAACACCATGGGCGGCAATCTGAAAGCCGGACTGCTGCCGGCTGTCATCTTCCCGCTGCTCATCGTGTTCGGCACAGGGCTTCTGCGCACAGCACAGAAGCAATGAGAGTTTCATTGAAGACTGTACTGAGCCCCAAAAGTTGGACAACTAAATATCAGTTTTGAATCTGAGACCTCATTTCTCTCCACTCGAGAGGAGTGAGGCCTTTTAAACGTTCCTTGATCCGATCGTGATTGTAGTAATCAATATACTCTGAAACAG
>JAFWJP010000146.1 GCA_017514645.1 Solobacterium sp.
GGATCCGCCATAATGAACCATATCACAAGTGATTCTTGTAAGCGCTTTAATTATGGGATAGAATGAAGATATTAAATGAACGGAGGTCAGTCTATGGTAGAAGTCACTGTTACAATCGATGATCCGGTCGGACTGCATGCGCGTCCTGCTACGGTAGCTGTCAACGCAGCCAGTAAGTTTGCCTGCGAAGTCGATGTAACCTATCTTGACAAGACGGTGAATATGAAGTCCATCATGGGCGTTATGTCTCTGGGTGTACCCACACAGTCGGAAATTACGATTACGTGTGATGGTGATGATGAAGATCAGGCTCTGGAGACGATCGTCAACGTACTTCGTCAGCAGGCTGTGATCAAATAGGCTTATAATCAGACACCGCAAGGTGTCTTTCAGTTGAAAGAGGAGAAGAAAATGGACGCGAGGAAAAACTATGAGCGCTGGTTCAATCATCCGGCGCTGGATCCTGATCTGAAGCATGAAATGGAACAGATGAGCGATCAGGAAATCAATGATGCTTTCTACAGTATGATCGAATTCGGCACCGCAGGCATGCGCGGTGTCATGGGCGCAGGAACGGCAAGGATCAATATTCATACGATCCGCAAAGCAACCAAGGGATTCGCTGACTGGATCAATAAGCGGAATGATGCGGAAAGAGGCATCGCGATCGGTTATGATAACCGTCACAACTCCCGGAAGTACGCGTTTGACTGTGCCAATGTACTGGCCTGCAGCGGAATCCGTTCCTATGTATTCGAGTCTCTGCGGCCGACCCCGGAACTGTCATTCGCAGTCCGTTACCTGAAATGTGCCGGCGGTATTATGATCACTGCAAGCCACAACCCGGGAGAATACAACGGCTACAAGTTGTATGATGATCAGGGATGTCAGCTGGTGCCGGCACTGGCAGACGAAGTGACGGTGTTGGTCAACGCCGTTGAGGATGAACTGTCGGTAAAGGCGGAACCGGAAAACAAAGATCTGATCACGGTGATCGGAGAAGATGTCGACAAAGCTTACTACGAAAATGTCATGAGCATTCAGCTGAATCCGGATGTACGGAAGGACCGCGTGAAGATCGTCTTCTCTCCGGAACACGGGACAGCGAATATCCCCGTGCGTACCGTGCTGAAGGAATGCGGTTATCATGTGATTCCGGTTCTGGAACAGTGTACACCGGACCCTGATTTCAGCATGACGGCTTCACCGAATCCGGAGGTCCCGGGTGCGTATGAACTGGCGATGAAGTATGCCGAGGAAAACGAGGCGGATATTATCCTGGTGTGTGATCCGGATGCGGACCGTATGGGTGTCGGCGTCAATGATCATGGTACCTACCGGCTGCTGACCGGAAATCAGTCCGGTGCAGTTCTGATCGAATACATTCTTTCCCAGATGAAGGAGAAAGGACTGATGCCGGAACATCCGGTGATGTTCAATACAGTCGTCACATCCGATCTCGGCGAGAAAGCCGCGGCGAAGTACGGTGTTGAAACAGAAAAGACGCTGACGGGTTTCAAGTTCATCGGCGAGAAGGTTGCGGCATATGAAAGATCCGGAGAGAAGCAGTATGTCTTCGGTTATGAGGAATCCTACGGTTCACTGATCAAGCCGTTCGTAAGGGACAAGGATGCGCAGCAGGCATGTCTGATGCTGGCGGAAGCGGCCTGCTGGTACAAAGAGCGCGGCATGACGCTGATGGATGTACTGCGTGCACTCTGGCAGGAACATGGTTTCTACAATGAGTCACAGACTTCGATCGTATTGTCCGGACAGTCCGGAGCTGTACGGATGAAGGAACTGATGGACGGTCTTCGTGCAGAGCGTCTCAGTGAGATCGCCGGTGTACCGATAATCCGCTGGCAGGATTTTGAAACACAGGAAGACGGAGATGCGTCCGGGATCCGCAGCCTGACAGGGTTCGTGCGTTCCAACGTGCTCAAGTACTTCATGGAAGACGGTTCCTGGCTGGCCATCCGTCCGAGCGGTACAGAACCGAAGATCAAGATCTACTTCTGCATCTGCGGTACTTCCGAAGAAGAAGCTGCCGAAAAGAGCGCCCGCTATCACTCTGCAATGGATGAGATCATGAAATAGACAAAACCGGAGAGATCCGGTTTTTCTTCTGCGTTGCGGCAGAAGGTCCGCTCACGTTACAATAAAGAAAAGTAACCGGGGACAATCATCTATGGCAAAAAAGATTGTTGCGGTCAATGCAGGTCCGCGCAAAGGATGGAATACAGATACTTTGATCAAGGAAGCAGTCAAAGGGGCTGAAGAAGCCGGGGCGGAGGTACAGGTGTTTGATCTGTTTCGCCTGGACAAATACACCGGCTGCATTTCCTGCTTCGGCTGCAAGCGAAATGCGTTCAGGGGCCGCTGCATCTGCAGAGACGGTCTGACACCGGTTCTCGACGCGATCCGTGAGGCGGATGGTCTGATCATCGGATCGCCGAACTATCTCGGCAACCTGACAGCGTCTTTCCGGGCTTTGTATGAGAGGCTGATCTTCCAGAGCCTGACCTACAACCGGGAAACACCTTCGTGCAATGAAAGGGAGATTCCTGTCCTTCTGATCATGACGAGCAATGCGCCGGATACAGCGTATGCGGATCTGATGGAAGGTTACCGGCAGTCATTTGGCCGCTTTGTCGGTCCGACGGAAGTATTCGTGAGCGGCAATACACTGCAGCTCAGGGACTACAGTACAACGGACTGGCCGTGGACCATGTTCAATGCCGAGGACAAGAAACAGCGCCATGAGACAGTATTCCCGGATGAATGCCGGGCTGTCAGGGAAAAAGGAAAACAACTGGCTTTATAAACTGTCAGGACAATTGAAGGATGTGTTCAGGAGGTAAATATGAAACACAAAGTCAGAGTCACAGTCATTGACAAAAAACTCTATCCCGAGCTTCAGGAGCAGTACTGTGCTGATCCGAAGGTCGGGGCCTGTCCTGTCTTCAATGTCGGGGATGTATTTGAATTCACCAATGAACCCGGCGGCAACCATTTCTCCCGTGAAGGTCTGAATTCCCTCGTAAAGACAAACGCAGATCCGGACAAGGTCTCAGGCGGACCCGGAATGCCGTTCTGTTCGGAAGCCTGGGATTCGATTTCGAGGTATATCTATGCCGGTCTCCAGGGCGGCTCCATCATGAAGGGATGGATGGCAAGGGAGAACGAGATGATTGCCTGCTGCGATGATGGTACAAGACCGGTCATCTTCAAGATCGAACGGATCGACTACGAATAATACCGGTTCATTCAGTGACGGTTCTGCCTGCTGTGCGGAACCGTCTTTTTTTGTATAATTGTTTCATTGGAGCGGGTGACAGAGATGGACGAACGTGTGAAACAGCAGATGGAATTTGTTCTGGAAATCGATAAGGAAAAGAATATTTTCCGTCAGACACATCTGTCCGGACATGGACGGAGGGAAAACGATGCGGAACACGCGTGGCATATGGCCGTCATGGCCTATCTGCTGAAAGAGTATGCCAATGAAGACATTGATATCGCAAAGGTGATGTTCATGTGCCTGATCCATGACATTGTAGAGATCGATGCCGGGGATACCTATGCCTACGATACCGAAGCGCTGAAGACGAAGAAAGCCCGGGAAGATGCCGCAAAGGAACGTATTTTCGGTATTCTTCCGGAAGATCAGAGGAAAGAGCTGACAGCGCTGTTTGATGAATTCGAAGACTATGAGACAGCGGAAGCGAAATACGCGCATACCATGGATAATCTTCAGCCGCTGATCCTGAATCACAGCAACGGCGGCGGTGACTGGCGTGAACATGATGTCAGTGCAGAGACGGTCTGGACCAGACAGGAAAAGAATCGTCTTGGTTCGGAAAAACTGTTCGAAGTGACCAAGGAAATCATTGATGA
>JAFWJP010000147.1 GCA_017514645.1 Solobacterium sp.
CAGATCCGAGAACATGAAGATCTGCATGTCCTTGCCGATCTTGCGGTGATCACGGGCCTTTGCGTCTTCCAGCGCAGCCAGGTGCTCATTCAGTTCCTCTTCCGTAGGCAGGCACACACCGTAGACTCTCTGCAGTACTTTGTTGTTGCGGTCACCCTTCCAGTAGGCACCGGAATGCTTCAGCAGCTTGAAGTGTTTGAGCAGTTTGGTGTTGTCCACATGCGGACCGCGGCAGAGATCCGTATAATCACCCTGCGTATAGATCGTGATGGGTTCTCCGTCTTCCATTCCGTTGATGAGATCCAGCTTGTACTCATCGTCCTTGAACAGTTCCAGTGCTTCTTCGCGGCTGACTTCACGACGGATGATGTTCTTGGCGGCCTTCGCGCACTTCTTCATTTCCTTTTCGATCTTTTCCAGGTCTTCGTCACGGATGACCTCATCACCCAGATCCATATCATAGTAGAATCCTTCATCCACGACCGGTCCGACCCAGAACCTGGCCTGCGGATACAGGTGCTTGACAGCCTGTGCCATGAGATGAGCACAACTGTGGTTCAGAATGTGAAGCTGTTCATCTTCCTTGAAGTTGATCATTTTTTCTTTCCTCCCGTATAAAAGGCGTCCTTCGCAAAGGACGCCGGATTCAGCGCGGTACCACCTTATTTCCTGCAGAAACCCTGCAGACACCTCATAATCTTTAACGCAGATGACACGGAATCGATTAAGACCCTGCTCCGAAGCGGTAATCCAGGTGTCCGTCACTTCCCTTGCACCAACCGGGAAGCTCTCTGATCGGGAACAGATGGATCATGTCTCCATCTCAGCATTGAATACTTTATACTCCAATTCCGCCCTGAAGTCAATCTTCTGCGGTAAATACCCTTGCGGCCCTGACCGCTTTCTGCCACCTTGCATAGAGGGCATCTGCCTCCTCCCGGTCCATGCCCGGCGTGAAGCGTGTATCACTGTCCGCAAAGCGGATCAGATCATCCATGGTCCAGAACCCGACAGCAAGACCGGCAAGATGTGCCGCACCCATCGCTGTGGTTTCCAGGTTGCCCGGACGCGCAACTGTACACTGCAGCAGATCACTCTGGAAATGCATGAGATAGTTGTTCGCACTTGCGCCGCCGTCTACCCGCAGCGAATTGATGACACGACCGGTATCCTGTTCCATGGCACTGAGGACATCCTTTGTCTGATAGGCCAGGGAATCCAGGGCTGCCTTCGTAATATCCTCCACGGTCGTTCCACGGGTGAGTCCGAACAATGCACCGCGGCAGCGGTCATCCCAGTACGGTGCACCGAGTCCGACAAACGCCGGAACCATGATGACATCGGAAGAAGATTCCAGGGCCATCTGTTCACTGTCTGCCGCATTGCGGAAAAAGTGAAGCTGATCCCGCAGCCACTGCAGTGCACTTCCGGCAACGAATACTGAGCCTTCCAGAGCATAGTTCACCTTTCCGTCGATGCCCCATGCGATCGTCGTCACCAGACCGTTGCTGGACTTCATCGGTGTTTCTCCGGTATTCATCAGCAGGAAGCAGCCGGTTCCGTAGGTGTTCTTGACATCCCCTGCCTTGAAGCAGTTCTGTCCGAACAGCGCAGCCTGCTGGTCTCCTGCGGCACCGCAGACCGGAGCATGGATTCCGAAGACGCGCTCCGGTGCCGTAAGGGCAAAGACACCCGAGGAGTCCTTGACTTCCGGCAGGATCCCCATAGGAATATTAAGGATCCGGCACAGTTCTTCATCCCATTTCCGTTCATAGATGTTGTACAGCAGTGTTCTGGACGCATTCGTGCAGTCTGTGGCGTGTACCTTTCCGCCGCTGAGGCAGTAGATCAGCCAGCAGTCGATCGTTCCGGCAAGCAGTTTTCCCTGTTCCGCCCGTTCCTGACCGTTTTCAATGTGATCCAGGATCCAGCGGATCTTCGTACCGGCAAAATACGGGTCGATCATGAGTCCGGTCCTGGACACAAAAGTCTCATTCAAACCTTCGGCCTTCAGATTATCACAGATCTCCGCCGTCTGCCTCGACTGCCACACAATGGCATTGTAGACCGGCAGACCGGTTTCCCTGTCCCAGACGACCGTCGTTTCCCGCTGGTTGGTGATTCCGATTCCGGCGATCTGTTCAACGCTGATTCCGGCTTCCCGGACACAGTTCTCCATGACGCCCAGAACGGAGAACCAGATCTCCATTGCATCATGTTCAACCCATCCCGGATGGGGAAAGATCTGGGTAAACTCCTTCTGTGATGAAGAAATGACCTTGTTATCCCGGTCAAACAGCAGAGCCCGGGAGGATGTCGTTCCCTGATCGATGGCGAGTATGTACTGTTCCATGTTGATCCTCCTGATTCAGTCCGCAGACAGATATTTATTGATAAAGCTGTAGAGTTCCTTCCGACATTCTTCGTTACGGTACGCTTCCGCATGACCTGCATCCGCAGCTGTACGGATCTCTCTCTTCCCGGCACACGCATAGTAGCTGTCGTAGACATTCCGGACAGGTACCAGCGTATCCTTCTCTCCATGGATGAACAGAACGGGAATCCCGGTCTGGCGCAGCTGACGCCGTGTACTCACATCATACATGGAGAAATGCAGGATCTGCTTGATGAAGAAATCCAGACCCGGCATCAGGAATCCAGGAGATACCGGCAGAATGACCTTCAGGTTCTCTTCGATGATCTCCCGGATATCAGCAAATCCGCAGTCTTCCACC
>JAFWJP010000014.1 GCA_017514645.1 Solobacterium sp.
CTCGATCAATCCCGCAAAACCGGATTCCTGGAAGATCTTGAGCAGTATTTCAAGAATATTCATGCCGGATCCCCCTACTGAATGGTTGCGATGATCTGATCTGTCTGTACTGCTGTACTCTTTGTGACTGTAACAGATGTGATCGTTCCTGCACGCGGCGCAACGATCTCATTCTCCATCTTCATCGCTTCGAGGATAAAGAGAATATCCCCTTCCTTGACTGCCTGACCTGCAGAGACCCTGACATCCAGGATCGTTCCGGGCATCGGTGACTTGATGGGATCACCCGAACCCGCCGGTGCCGCAGGCGCCGCCTGTGCCGGTGCCGGTGCTGCAGGCGCAGGTGCCGCAGGTGCAGGAGCAGCCTGCACCGGTTCAGCCTTGCCGGCATAAACCGCTGTTGCGTTTCCCTTTTCGACTTCTACTTCGTATTTCTTTCCGTTCAATACAACGATGTATTTCATTCTGTTATCCCCCTTTACTGCACTTCCCTGATCGATCTGAAGATGAGCTGACTAAGCGGAATCTTCGTTTCGTCGCTGACGATGGCCATGATGCAGGCAATCGTTTTATCATCCAGATTACCGTAGACGGACAATGTTCCGCCGTAGGTGTTCAGATCACGAACAGGTGTTTCCGCTGTGCGTGTGACTTCAGCAGGTGCCGGTGCGGTTTCCTTTGCCGCAAAGCTGCTCACGACCTTGTTGATGACCGCAATGATCGCCCAGAGCAGCACCAGCATCAGGAAGACGACCAGGAAGCCGGAGGCAGCGATGATCAGTGCCTGTCCTACGCCCATGGTTACTCAGCCTCCTGGATGGTATATTCGACCTTCAGAGCCTTCTTCTCACGGCGCTCTTTCAGGAACGCTTCTGCCTGCTGCGGGAATGCAACATAGCTCAGTACATCCTCTTCGCTCTCCGCGAGGTCACCGAGATATGCCTTGGCAGCAGGGATCTCCGGTTCGATCGTATCATCATAACGTCCTTCGATCGGCTTCTCGTCACCCAGCGCAAGCTTCATCAGTTCTTCACTGATCGGTGCCGGTGAGTGACCGTATTCACCTCTGCAGTACGCCTTGACCTCCTTGGAGATCATCTTGTAGCGCTCACCTGTCAGAACGTTTGTGACCGCCTGTGTACCGACCATCTGGCTCATCGGTGTGACCAGAGGCGGATAACCCATATCAGCGCGGACCTTCGGTGTCTCGATCAGAGCTTCATCCAGCTTGTCCAGCTTTCCGGCAGCTGTCAGCTGAGCGATCAGGTTCGACAGCATGCCGCCCGGGATCTGGTAGTTCAGCGCTTCGATCTTCGTTGTCAGAACCGAAGGGTTCAGACCGCCTTCCTTCAGGAACCGTGCCTGTACCGGCTTGAAATGATCGTTGATCTTCTGGCAGACCTTCAGATCCACACCTGTATCAAAGCCCATTTCCTCCAGTGTATAGACCAGAGACTCTGTTGCCGGATGCGATGTACCGCCGGAGAAGATGGAAATCGCTGTATCGATACCGTCAGCGCCGGCTTCCGCAGCCTTCAGCAGTGTCAGCGGACCAAGACCCGTCGTGCTGTGTGAATGGACATAGATCGGCAGGCTGACATTCTTCTTGAGAGCCGAAACCAGATCATAGCAGACCTGCGGGCTCATGATGCCGGCCATATCCTTGATGCAGATGGAATTGCAGCCCATTTCCTCCAGCTTCTTGCCGAGTTCGACATAACTCTCGAATGTGTGGATCGGGCTGATCGTATAGCAGATCGTACCCTGGGCATGTCCGCCGGCCTTCAGACATTCATCAATGGCTGTTGCCATGTTCTGCGGATCGTTCAGCGCATCGAAAATACGAATGATATCAATACCGTTCTCAACAGATTTACGGACAAAGGCACGCACCGTATCATCGGAATAGTGCCGGTATCCGAGAATGTTCTGTCCTCTCAGCAGCATCTGCAGCTTCGTGTTCTTGACCTTGGAACGGATAAATCTCAGCCGCTCCCAGGGATCTTCATCCAGATAACGAAGGCAGGAATCAAACGTAGCACCGCCCCAGACTTCCATAGAATAGTAGCCTGCCTGGTCCATGGTTTCGAGGATATCCTCAAAATCAGAACGAGGCATACGTGTCGCGATCTGGGACTGGTTCGCATCACGGAGCACTACTTCTGTAATATTCAGTTTCTTACCCATTGTTTCCTCCTGAAAAAACTCTCTTCCTCATATAATAAGGTTATTTTTATACTTGCGGCAATAGAAACCTGACCCGTTTCCTGTAAAAAAAAAGATGAAACCGCTTCCACCGGCGGTTTCACTGAGAACTGATGATTTCCCGCAGTTTCCTTAGATCCGGTTTCCCCGTGGAAAGCTTCGGCAGTTCAGGAAATAACTGAATCTTCTGCGGCATTTTATACCCGGCAATACGTCCGCTCAGAACTTCACGAACATCTTCTTCCGTCAGATTTCCGGTCGGTACGATACACGCACAGACTGTTTCACCATAGTGCTCGTCCGGAAGACCGATCACCTTGCATTCCCGGATCCGGGAATCCCCCAGCAGGATCGTTTCCAGCTCCAGCGGAGAAATGTTCTCTCCGCCCCGGATGATCAGCTCCCGCTTTCTGCCTTCATAGATGAGATTTCTGCCCTCCCGGCGCACCAGATCTCCGGTATGCAGCCAGCCGTCCGGATCGATGACTTCTGCCGTTTCCTGCGGCATCCCGTAATATCCCTGCATGACCGAATATCCCCGGATGTGCAGTTCACCATCCACAATGCGCGATTCCAGATGCGGGAACAAATGTCCGATGGTCCGGGCACGGACAGAGAACGGATCGTCCAGCGATGCCGTGGTAATGCCTGCTGTCGCCTCCGTCTGTCCAAGAGAAGGCAGAATGATCATGCCGAGGCACCGTTCGGCTTCCACCAGAAAACTCTCGCTGTAGGTGGAACCGCCGACATAGCCAGCCCGCAGGGAAGAGATATCCCGCGGTTCATGTATCTGCCGGTTCATCACTGCCAGATACAGTGCAGGCACTGCTGTGAATACCGTGCACCGGTATGTTTCGATCATATCCAGCAGCGTGTAGGAATGATTGTCTGCCGGGAAATACAGGCAGGCACCTCTCATCATGGCCGGAAGAACTGTAGCAGTCAGCCCGAAACAATGGAACATGGGCAGAACCGAAAGAACACGGTCTTCTTCCGTCAGCGCCAGGGCTTCCGCCTGTTCCAGGGCAATGTTCACCCGTGCATAGTGCGTGCTCATTACCGGTTTCGGTACAGCCAGTGTACCGCTGGTGAACAGAATGGCATCCGGATCTCCGGGAAGGATCTCCGGAACTGCACAGCTGCTGTATCCCTCAGACAATGTCATCTCACGGAGCAGAACATTCCGTACACCGGTCATTACCGGTTTCTCCGAGATCACCAGCGACAGTTCCGCTGTTTCCGCGCACTGCTGCAGTTCCCGTTCCGTGAAATGGATGTTCAGCGGAACAAGAACAGCACCGAGCAGCCACACAGCGTAATACAGTGCCAGCGTATCCGCGTGGTTTCCGCAGAAGACACCGATACGGTCCCCTTTCCCGTAACCAAGCACGGATAAAGACACTGACAGCTCATTCGAGCGTCTTTCCAGTTCCCGGTAGGTATAATGCCTGAACGCATCCACCGCTGCCGGACGATCCGCCCAGCGTTCTGCCGCTTCCCGGAAGCACTGTGCCAGTGTCTTATCCTGAAGTTCCATTACTTCGCCTTTCCGATCTCCTCGATCAGTCTGGGAACGATGTCAAAGAGATCACCGACGATACCGTAGTCCGCAATCTCAAAGATCGGCGCAAGTTCAGACTTGTTCACCGCAATGATGCATTCACTGTCCTGCATGCCGCTCTTATGCTGGATCGCACCGGAAATACCCAGCGCAATATAGAGTTTCGGCCGTACCGTCTTTCCGGTCTGACCGACCTGATGATCTGCGCTCAGCCAGCCGTTGTCCACGACCGCTCGTGTCGCACCGAGCACTCCGCCCAATGCATCCGCAAGTTCATTTGCCAGGGAAAGACCCTTTTCCACATCTTTGGCGATTCCCTGTCCGACCGCTACGATCACATCGGCACCGATCAGGTCCACAGCCTTGTGCGAAGACTTCACGATTTCCACGATCTCGGTCTGTACATCTGTTTCATCCAGACGGAAATCCGGATGGATGATCGTCACAGCTGCGGCTTTTTCTTCACTGTATGCCCGCAGTTTCATGACACCCGGGCGCACCGTTGCCATAGCCGGACGGAACCGCGGACAGACAATTGTCGCCATCAGATGACCGCCGAATGCCGGACGGGTCATCTTCAGATTCCGCTCTGCATCGAACAGTTTCGATTCAAAGCTGGTATTCTCTGTATCCAGGGAAGATTCCTTCCTCAGGAATTCAATATAGTTATTCAGATCCACATCCAGATGCGTGCAGTCTGCGCACAGTCCGGTATGCAGCCGGGCAGCACAGCGCGGCGCCAGATCACGTCCGATATTCGACGCTACAAACAGCAGGATCTCCGGCTTGAATGTCTCAACCGCCTGCGCAATGACCTCTGTATAGGTTTCTGTTCGATAATCCCTGAGCAGCGGATGTTCATAGACAAGAACTTCGTCTGCACCGTATCCACCGAGTTTCTGCACAAGGTGTTCTACATGTTCACCCGGAAGAACTGCCTTCAGCTGACAATGCAGCTCATCCGCCAGTTTCCTTCCTTCGCTGATCAGTTCCAGTACCGCAGGGGTCAGTTCCCCCTGACGCTGTTCCGCAAAGACCCAGACATCACGGAATTCATCAATGTTCATACTGTTGAATGACATTTCCGTTTCTCCTTAGATCAGATGCTTGTCCGCCAGACAGGATGCCAGTTCTGCAGCCATCTCTGCCGGACTTCCCTTCAGCATGCGCCCTGCACTGCGCAGCGGCGGTGTAAACGACTTGTAGATATTCGTGGGTGAACCCTGAAGTCCGATCGTTGTCCTGTCGATCAGCGGATGGTCCTTCAGATCATCATAGGACATGATCCTGATCTCTTTATCGAAGCAATCCTCAATTCCGATGACAGACATGTATCTCGGCTCATTGAGTTCCTTGACACAGGTGATCAGGCACGGTGTACCGATCCTGACCATCATATAGCCGTCTTCCAGCATCCGCTTGATCAGCAGCGTATGATCTTCCTTGACGATCTCCGCTGCGTAGCTGACCTGCGGGAGTCCGAGCTTCTCCGCGATCTGCGGACCGACCTGTGCTGTATCTCCGTCGATCGCCTGACGTCCGGCCAGTATGATATCATCCGGTTCCAGACCGATTGTGTCAATTGCGGCAGCCAGGATCTGACTGGTCGCGTAGGTATCCGAACCGCCGAATTCCCTGCCGGAAACCAGCACGGTTTCATCAACCCCCATCGCCAGCAGTTCCCTCAGCATGCTTTCTGCCTGCATCGGTCCCATTGTGACGGTAATGACTTTGCAGCCGTACTGATCCTTCAGCTGAAGCGCTGCTTCCACGGCATTCAGATCATCCGGGTTCGTCACCGCTTCCATACTCGCTCTGTCCAGTGTTCCGTCCGGTCTGACGGACACTTTGCCGGTGGTGTCGGGCACCTGTTTCACTGTTACTAGGATCTTCATGTCCGTCCTCCTATTTCTTCAGCAGCTGTCCGGAAATGACAACTTCCTGGATCTGGCTGGTACCTTCGTAAATGCTGCAGATCCGCGCGTCACGGTAAAGCCTCTCTACCTTGTAGTCACGGGAATAACCGTATCCTCCGTGGATCTGGACAGCCTTGTACGCACAGCGGTTGGCTGCCTCTGCCGCGAAATACTTGGCCATAGAGCAGGCCATTGTGGCATCCTTGCCGGCATCCTTGAGCTCTGCCGCATGGTATACTAGCTGTCTAGCCGCTTCTACATCCGTAGCCATCTCCGCGATCATGAAGCTGACACCCTGGAAATTGCCGATCGGCTGACCGAACTGTTTCCGTTCCTTGGCATACGCAACAGATTCATCCAGACAGGACTGCGCAATACCGACTGCCTGCGCAGCCATGCCCAGCCTTCCGCCGTCCAGCGTCCGCATCGCAATGGAGAATCCCTTATGAAGCGGACCGACCAGACAATCCCTCGGTACCCGGACATCTTCCAGCACTACATCACTTGTCGGATAGCCGTTGATGCCCATCTTCTTCTCCGGTGCGCCGAGGCTGACACCCGGCAGGTGCAGATCAACGACGAACATGGAAATACCGCGGGAACCCCGGGCTGACGGATCTGTCTTGGCAAAGACCAGGCACCAGTCAGCCATCGGTGCACCCGACACAAATGTCTTACGGCCGTTGAGGATGAAACTGTCTCCGTCTTCCACCGCTGTAGTCGTCGTACCACCCGCATCCGAACCGGCGCCCGGCTCTGTCAGCGCAAAGACCATGATCTTTTCACCGCTGGCGATCGGAGGCAGATACTTCTGTTTCTGTTCCTCGCTGCCGGCCATCATCAGCGGACCGCCGCCCAGGGAATTGGATGTATTCGCATAGATGGACAGTGCCGCATCCACTCTGGCAAATTCCTCGATCATCAGCGCATAGGAAAGATAATCTCCTCCCGCACCGCCGAGTTCCCTGGGGATCCGTACCCCCATGAAGCCGTACTTTGCCATCTTGTGATGCATATCCCAGTCGAATTCTCCGGTCTCATCCAGCCGGTCCTGCAGCTCCTTGGTGAATTCCGTCTCGGCAAACTGCCGGAAGAGTTTCCGTTCGAGTTCGTGTTTTCTGTCCAGTATCATGCATTCCCTCCTGTCAGAATCGTTCTCAGTCCGCCCCATTCTTCCCGGAACAGACCGTCATCCATCGTCTTCAGATCCTCTGCAATCAGCGGGACAAAATCCATCTGATCCAGGATATCCTTCTGCAGATCCGCTCCCGGAGCGATTTCCTTCAGCACCATCTTTCCGCCGGAAAGCTCAAATACACAGCGCTCCGTCACATAGAGCACCTTCTGGTCCGGCTTGACATATCCGCCGGCAAAGGTTACCTGCTGGACATGTTTCAGGAACTTGCGTACCGTACCTTCCTCCAGGATCTCCAGCCTGCCGTCCTTCACCGCCAGTTTTGATCTGCCGGTGAACGTACCGCAGAAAACGACTTTCTTTGTCGCATTGGTAATATCGATGAATCCGCCGGGGCCGATCAGGCGCTTCCCGAACTTCGATACATTGATATTGCCCTCTTCATCACACTCACCGAGTCCCAGACATGTCATATCCAGACCGCCGCCGTCGATGATGTCAAAAGATGCATTGTGCTCGATCGTGGCTTCCGGATTGTAACTGCTGCCGAAGTTGGGCAGCGGACACGGTACACCGCCGATCATACCCGACTCCGAGCACATCGTAACCAGATCCATGCAGTCCTCTTCCGCCAGGATATTGCCGACATTGGCCGAGATCCCGACACCCAGATTCAGCACAGCGCCTGCCTCCACTTCCATGGCACAGCGTCTGGCAATGACCTTGCGCTCATCCAGCGGATAGCGCTCAATTGCAGCGACAGGCTTGCGGATCTGTCCGGAGAACGAAGGCTCCCAGTACACGCCCTCTGCCTGCCAGGCAGCCATCGGATCCGTGGACTGTACAACGTAGTCCACCAGGATTCCCGGGATCCGGACATCCTTCGGATTCAGACTGTCCGCCTTGGCCAGATACTCTACCTGTACAATAACGATTCCGCCGCTGTTGTGTGCAGCGCTGGCAATTGCCAGACCTTCATTGATGATTCCTTCATGCATGAAGGAGATATTTCCCTTTTCGTCCGCAACCGTGCCTCTGAGCAAAGCGACATTGAGCGGAAAACTCTTGTAGAACAGGTATTCTTCGCCGCCGAATTCCACCAGCTCCGCCGCGTTCTCCTGCGTCTGCTCATTCATCCGTCCGCCTTCCAGACGCGGATCCACAAATGTCCCAAGACCTACCTTGGTCAGCAGTCCCGGTCTTCCTGCCGCGATTTCACGCCACAGATTGACCGCTACACCCTGCGGAATGCAGTTGCCGGTGATCTCACCCTTCGCTGCCTGGGCATTGAGAGCATCCGCACTCATTACATGCGCACCGTACCACTTTGTCACCAGACCCGGTCCCGCTTCTCCCAGACGTGAAAGACCCCGGACACCTTCCGGTTTCGGGTCGTTGTCTCCTCTTCTCTGTTTATCCCAGCCGACAAACTGATTGCCGTAGCCGTGATCTCCCATGGCAGAACCCTGATGCAGTTCCAGATTCTTCGGATGTCCCGTTTCCTTGTACCGGTCGCGGATCGCACAGGCGACTTCCTCCGGGAATCCGGACAGTCCCATACCGCCGACACCGATGACAGCACCATCGGGAATCAGCTCTGCTGCTTCCCTTGCACTTATGAACTTTGCCATGATTACTTACCCAGATCTTCCGCAATCTTCTTTCCGATTCCGGCCATATACTGTGTATGGTATTCCTTGCCCCAGCTGTACTGCGGCAGATCCCATTCCATTTTGTTCAGGCTGTCAATGATCTCCGGCAGGATCTGATACGGAAGACTCAGCATCAGCAGCCCTTCCGGGAAGATCTTCCTTGCCTTCATACCATGATGAAGACCCGTGACCATCATATTGAGTTCACCCGTCAGATACGGATGGGTATACAGGCAGGCGCAGCCCGCAACCGTTGTACCGACCGCATGCCAACCGCGGCCCGTACGGTAGCCGTTCGCTCGCAGTACGATCTCTGCCTGGGAAGGATGGCACATCAGGATTACCAGATCCGGATCAAATGTCATATGATCCGTTGTATCAAACAAAATGTACGGTGCTGTTCCTTTGGCCAGCTTCTTCATGTTGTAGTAGATATTTGCGTTTGCGCGTTCGTTTTCATATACCTGGATCCGCGGTCCGATCAGTCCGCCGATCATACCCGGATCATCATCCGACTCTCCGAGCACATACGGACCGACTGCGCAGCCGTGGCAGGACTTGTCAGCGTAGAAACCTTCCCTTGTCTGGGCGATATGCAGCATTTCGCATACAGCGACTTTTTCGTCCAGTTTCGGCAGGTCCTGCGGCCGGAACATACTGAACTTTACCCCGACCGGTTTGAAATCAAGACCTAACCGATCGAATACTTCATACTGACTCATGATTGTTATCCTCGTTCTTTCTGATAATATTATATCGGCAATCAGTGTACTATTGTATTCTGCACTGCGGAATGAAGGAGAAAATATGAAGAAAATATTAGGTATGTTCTTTGCGGCAATGCTGGTGCTGGCAGGCTGTGCAGGGGAAAAGCCGGAGCCGGCAGTCGTTACCGTCGAAATGGCTGACATGAACGCCATTGCCGATACACCCCATGACGAATGCAGCATTGAAGGCGGATCGCCGAGAACGGATATCGTATTCCGCACAAGCACGGAAGTCATGGATTTTACGGTACTCGGGCTCATCATCAATGAAGTCCGGGCTGACGGAACACTGGACGCATCCACGAGGACACTCTACACCCAGGAACA
>JAFWJP010000148.1 GCA_017514645.1 Solobacterium sp.
GTCCGGGTACTGCAGGTTGGGAATCCAGGGATTGATGGCATCCATGCCGTATTTCTTTGCGTACTGAGGCATGCCGATCGGTCCGTCCATGTACAGGAAACCGACTTCTGCGTCCGGCTTGAGTTCCTTGATGCGTCTGCAGGTATAGTGGTTGAACGAGGAGTAGTTGACCTGATCTTCCATACCCTTCTCCCTGACCAGGGCCAGGATCTTTTCTTCCAGATGATCGTAGAAAACAACACCGGTCTTCAGTTCGATGTCGATGGTCAGATCCGTGCCTTTGAACAGATCAAGAACTTCCGCCATGGTGGGAATATCCGCGTGTTCGTATTCCGGATGTGTCCGGTTGTAATTGTACTGACGCAGTTCTGCCAGGGTCATGTCCTTGACCCATCCTGTACCGTTGCTGGTGCGGTCGATCCATTCATCATGAATGACGACGATCTGATCATCCTTTGTCAGCTGGATATCGAGTTCCACACCGTCTGCTTGCATGGCGATTGCTTTCTGAAAAGCCAAAAGCGTGTTTTCGGGTGCGTAGGCACTGGCACCCCTGTGAGCCCAGATGAGAGGTTTCTTCATAGTGTATGATCTCCTGTTCCTATTATAACTGCTTTCAGGGAAAATGATTGTGATACAATGAGCACATTACGGAGGGTTCTATGACGGAACGATTAAAGGAAAGAAACGAAATTGAAGAGAAGTACAAGTGGGATCTGACCACTTTGTTCAGCAGTGATGAAGAATGGGAACGGGCACTGGCGGAAACGGATGATCTGCTCAGGGAGATCATGGAATGCCGGGGTACGCTGCATACAGCGCAGAATATCCGGAAATTCCTGGATCTGGAAACAGAACTGAGCGGGAAGGCTGAGAATCTGTTCTGCTATGCCAATCTGCGCAAGAGTGAGGATACACGGGCGGAAGCAGCACAGATCATGTACGGACGCATCATGAGCAAATACGTAGGTATGATGACAGAACTGTCCTTCGCAGAACCGGAGATCCTGGAAAATGATGAGACGGTACTGCAGGAGATGGTGGAAGATCCGGTTCTTGCGCCTTATCGCTTTCTGATGGAGGAAAAGCTCCGTCTGAAAGCTCATACACTGTCTGCGAAGGAAGAACGGATCCTGGCAGGTCTCGGAGAAGTGATGGCAGTCCCGGGTGAGGTCAGTGAGAACCTGATGGACGCGGATCTGACGTTTGCGCCTGTCAAGGATGAAAACGGCAGGGAACAGGAAGTGACAGGTTCCAATTATATTCTTCTGCAGATGTCCGATGACCGTACATTGCGCAGGAATTCCTTCCTGAGCTATTACGATGGATACAGGAAGCACATCAATACATTGGCGGCGACATATGCAGGCGCGGTGAAGGCTGCGGCAGGGGAAGCGGTGCTGCGGAACTGGTCATCCTCCAGAGCGATGTCGATGGGTGCAGACAACATTCCGGAAGCGGTCTATGATAATCTGATCGATACCGTACGCAGGCATCTGCCGCTGATGTACCGCTATGTCCGTCTGCGCAGAAGACTGCTCGGCCTGGATGAGATCCATTACTATGATGTCTACGCACCGCTCTGCAAGGGAAGTGCGAAGCGCTATACCTATGAGGAAGCCAAGGAAACGGTGCTGGACGCGATCCGTCCGCTGGGAGAGGATTACTGCCGGAAGGTCGCGGAAGGCCTGGAATCCCGCTGGATCGATGTCTATCCGAACAAGGGAAAGAGCACTGGTGCATTCTCCAGCGGTACCTATGATTCCAATCCGTATATCCTGACCAATTTTACGGGAACGCTGGACAGTGTGTCCACGATCGCACATGAAATGGGTCATTCCATGCACACCTGGCATTCCAATACCCATCAGCCGCGGCAGTATGCCGGCTATACGCTGTTCGTGGCGGAAGTCGCGTCTACGGTGAATGAGAACCTGCTCATTGATCAGCTGCTGGAGAAGACGGAAGATCCGCAGGAGCGTCTGGCACTGCTCAACCAGTACCTGGAAGGCTTCAAGGGAACGGTGTACCGGCAGACGATGTTCGCGGAGTTTGAGAAGAAAGCGCACGCGATGTATGAGAGCGGGGAAGCGCTGAATCCCGCAGCGCTGAATGCCCTGTATCTGCAGCTGGTGAAGGACTATTTCGGGGAAGATATGGTCATGGATGACGAAGTGCAGTATGAGTGGGCGCGGATCCCGCATTTCTACCGGCCGTTCTACGTCTATGTCTACGCAACGGGCTATTCCAGTGCTGCAGCGATCTCGGAGATGATCCTGCGCGGTGATGAAGGTGCTGTACAGCGCTACATTGAATTCCTGAGCATGGGCGGCAGTGCGTATCCGCTGGATGAACTGAAGCATGCCGGCGTGGATCTGACCACACCTGCGCCGATTGAAACCGCACTGGCGAAATTCGAGCGCCTGCTGGAAGACGCGGAGAGAACAGCGGATCGGCTGGGTCTCTGAGATGAAAAAACGGACAGATGATTCTGTCCGTTTGTGTTTTCCGTGGTATGAGGATCAGTAGATCGGAACCGGTTTCCTGTCCTTGGTGATGAAGCACTCGTTCTCGTAGACTCTGCCGTTCAGGTTCTTCTTGAGTTCTTCCTTGGCCTGTTCGATCAGTTCCGGCTTTTCGAGCATATCGAGCGCGATGTTGGCCATGAGCTGTGCTGCAAGGTTCATGCCTTTGTGGGCGGTTGAACTCTTTCCCTGGGCAGTAGCGTTCCAGGTATGCGCGGAGGTGCCGATCGCCCATGTCGGTACCATGATCATGGATGTCGGTACGACCCAGCTGACATCCGCAACGTCGGAACTCGTCGGATCATCCTCATGAATCTCATCGTCGACCAGGTCATCTGTTCCGGCCTTGGCACCGATGGCGATGAACTTTCTGAGGTATTCCTTCTCTTCATCCGTATACTGGATCGGCATGCAGGCTTTGATGTTCTCCCGCGCGATGTCCGCCAGCGTCTTGTTGTCGATGAAGGAAGAGAACGCGGAGACGATCTCCGGCTCATCCACCGTAGTCTCGGTCATCATGGCCGCACCCTTGGCGATCTTGTCCACTCTTGCCTGCATCTTCTTGAGTTCGGTATTGTCCTTGGCCCGGATGACATACTGTCCTTCCGCGTAGGCCTGTACGACGTTGGCCGCTCTTCCGCCGGTATCGGTGATGGCATAGTGGATATATGTTTCCTTGGCCATGTGCTCACGAATGAACTGGATGCCGATATTGAAGAGCTCCAGTGCGTCCAGCGCGCTTCTCCCCTGTTCCGGTGCACCTGCCGCATGTGAAGCCACACCATGGAAGCGGTAGTTCTGCAGCAGGATGGACTTGCCGTCGTGGATGATGCCGAAGCTGGTGCTCGGATGCCAGTTGACACAGAAATCGACACCCTCAAAGGCGCCTCTGTGGATCATGTATACTTTGCCGACACCGCCTTCTTCTGCCGGGCAGGAGAAGTACTTGATCGTACCTTCAATGTTGTGCTTTTCAAAGTATTTCTTCAGGATATAGGCGCATTCCATGCCGCCACAGCCAAGCAGGTTATGTCCGCAGCCATGTCCCGGTGCACCGTTCTCTACGGGATCGAGAACATCACAGTCTGCTTTCTGGCTGAGACCGGGCAGAGCGTCCAGCTCTCCCAGGATACCGATGACAGGTTTGCCGTGTCCGGCGACAGCGATAAAGGCAGTATCCATGTCCGGCAGCATCTCGATCTCAAAACCGAGATCTTCCATGCACTGCTTCGCGGCAGCATGTGATCTGTGTTCAGTGAAGTTGAGTTCCGGTGTTGACCAGATCTGGTTGGCGCAGTTCTCGAAGATCTCTTTGTACTTTTCCGAGAGTTCTGCAATTTCTTTACGCATCATACTGCATATTCTCCGTTCTATAGGTTTTATCATACCATCTCGGCAATACGGTGATTTACCTGTTTGGTATGTTATAACAAACTTTTCGCTTTACTTGTGTAAGTATTTTCAGAAAACAGGACAAGAAGCACATATGATCTGCCTTCTGAAAGATTGTTGTATTTATCGTTGACAAGGGGAATGAATGCTTATAGAATGATAAGGCTTAGGGTTATTTCGGCTTTGCTGCGGGCAAAGCCTATATAAAGACTAAGATATGGCACGCTTGAGTTTGTGTGCACAATAGGAAGGAGTAGGAAATGCCTACAATTAATCAGCTTGTACGTAAAGGACGTACAGATAAGGTGACAAAATCCAAGTCACCGGCGATGAACAGAGGATACAACTCTCTTCGCAATCGTCCGACAAAGCTTTCCAGCCCTCAGAAGAGAGGTGTCTGCACGCGTGTTGGTACAATGACACCGAAGAAGCCGAACTCCGCTCTGCGGAAGTACGCCCGTGTCCGTCTGTCCAACGGTATGGAAGTAACAGCTTATATCCCCGGTGTGGGTCACAACCTGCAGGAGCACAGTGTTGTCATGATCCGCGGCGGCCGTGTCAAGGATCTGCCTGGTGTCCGTTACCATGTTATCCGCGGTACACTGGACTGCGCAGGTGTTGACGGACGTAACCAGAGCCGTTCCCTGTACGGAACAAAGAGACCGAAGAAGGCCAAGAAGTAAGAAAGGAGAATGTAGAACATGCCCAGAAAAGGTTATATAGCAAAGAGGGATGTACTGCCCGATCCTATCTACAATTCAAAGCTGGTGACAAAGCTCATCAACAAGATCATGATCGATGGTAAGCGCGGTACAGCCCAGACGATTCTGTACAATGCGTTTGCGATCGTTGAGGAGAAGACAGGACAGCCTGCAATGGAAGTCTTTGAGAAGGCACTCGGCAATATCATGCCGATGCTGGAGCTGAAGGTCCGCCGTGTCGGTGGTGCAAACTATCAGGTACCGGTGGAAGTCAGGGCTGAGCGTAAGCTGACACTCGGCCTGAGATGGCTGGTCAACTATTCCCGTCTGCGTCATGAGAACACCATGGAGCAGAGGCTTGCAAGCGAGATCATGGATGCCGCTAACGGCACAGGTGCTTCCGTAAAGAGGAAGGAAGACACGCACAAGATGGCAGAGGCGAACAAGGCGTTCGCGCACTATCGCTGGTGATCATCTTGATTCCGTGTGTAAAGAGAGGAGCGATATATGCCTAGAGAGTTCCCACTTGATAAGATCCGTAATATAGGAATCATGGCGCACATCGATGCCGGAAAGACGACAACGACGGAGCGTATTCTGTATTACACAGGAAAGATCTATAAAATCGGCGAGACTCACGACGGTGCTTCACAGATGGACTGGATGGCGCAGGAGCAGGAACGTGGTATCACGATCACTTCCGCTGCGACGACCTGTCAGTGGAAAGACTGTCAGATCAACATCATTGATACTCCGGGCCACGTTGACTTCACTGCTGAAGTTGAGCGTTCCCTGCGAGTTCTGGATGGTGCAGTCACTGTCCTGGACTCCAAGGCGGGTGTAGAGCCGCAGACGGAGACGGTATGGCGTCAGGCGACGGAATACCGTGTACCGCGCATCGTATTCTCCAACAAGATGGATGCGACAGGTGCGGACTTCAACATGAGCGTTCGTTCGATCGGTGATCGTCTTGGTGCAAAGGCAGCAGCGATCCAGATGCCGATCGGTGCAGAGCAGAGCTTCCGCGGTATCATCGACCTGGTTACGATGAAGCAGGAAATGTACATGGATGACCTGGGCAAGGATATCCGTGTAACGGAGATCGATGAGCAGTTCCGTGCAGAAGCGGAAGAAAAGCGTATGGAGCTGCTGGAGGCAATCGCTGACTACGATGAGGATCTGATGATGAAGGTCCTGGAAGGCGAAGAGCCGACAGAAGAAGAGATCAAGGGTGCAATCCGCAAGGGCGTCCTGACATCGGAATTCTTCCCGGTTCTCTGCGGTTCTGCATACAAGAACAAGGGTGTACAGATGCTGCTGGATGCAGTCGTCGAGTACCTGCCGTCTCCGGTTGATATTCCCTCCATCAAGGGACACCTGGAGGACGGTACGGAAGACGTCCGCGTTGCGTCTGATGATACACCGTTCAGTGCACTGGCATTCAAGGTTGCGACCGATCCATTCGTCGGCCGTCTGACCTACTTCCGTGTGTACTCCGGTATGGCAACGGCAGGCAGCTACGTCCTGAACGCGACATCCGATACGAGAGAGCGCTTCGGCCGTCTCGTACGTATGCACGCAAACCACCGTGCGGATATCACGGAGGTCTATGCCGGTGACATTGCCGGAGCGATCGGTCTGAAGAACACCCGCACCGGTGATACCCTGTGCGATGAGAACAACCCGATCATCCTTGAGTCCATGGTCTTCCCGGAGCCGGTCATTCAGATGAGCGTTGAGCCCAAGACGAAGCAGGATTCCCAGAAGATGGACGAAGCACTGGCAAAGCTGGCGGAAGAAGATCCGACATTCCGTACCTATACGGATGAAGAAACAGGACAGACGATCATCGCCGGTGTCGGTGAGCTGCAGCTGGACATCATCATGGACCGTATGAGAAGAGAGTTCAAGGTGGAAGCCACAGCCGGTGCACCGCAGGTTGCCTACCGTGAGACGATCACGCGTGAAGCAGAGTGCGAAGGTAAGTTCGTCCGTCAGAGCGGTGGTCATGGTCAGTACGGTCATGTCTGGATCCGCTTTGAGCCGAATGAAGGCAAGGGCTTCGAATTCGTTGATGCGACCATCGGCGGAAGCGTACCGAAAGAGTACATCAAACCGACACAGCAGGGTCTCGAAGACGCACTGGCAAACGGTCTGACAGCAGGCTATCCGGTCGTCGACATCAAGGCTACACTGTTCGATGGTTCGTATCACGAGGTCGACTCCAGTGAGCAGGCTTACAAGATCGCCGCGTCTCTGGCTCTGCGTGAAGCAGCCAAGAAGTGCGCACCGATCATTCTCGAGCCGATCATGCGCGTCGATGTTACGGCACCGTCCGAGTATCTCGGATCGGTGATGGGTGATATCGTCAAGAGAAGAGGACAGATCCGCAATCAGGAAGAGACAGGCAATGCGATCAAGATCGAGAGCTTTGTACCGCTGTCTGAGATGTTCGGATATGTCACGGATCTGAGAAGCATTACCCAGGGTCGCGGAACGTACGTGATGCAGACAGACCACTACGAAGAAGTACCCAAGAGCATCGCCAAGGAGATCATTGACAAAAACGGGGTCTCCGCCAAGTAATTATTGAAATAAACAGATGGTTATCATAAAATGATGACGGAATAAAACTTAACTATACAGGAGGAGAAATTTTATGGCTAAGGAACATTTTGACCGGTCGCTGGAACACGTAAATATCGGTACGATCGGTCACGTCGACCATGGTAAGACAACGCTTACAGCTGCGATCACAAAGTATCTGGCTGAGCATCCCGAGCACGGTAAGGCCGTATTCGAGGCTTACGACAAGATCGATAAGGCTCCGGAAGAGAGAGAGCGCGGTATCACGATCAACACAGCACACGTTGAGTACAACACTCTGACACGTCACTATGCACACGTTGACTGCCCGGGGCACGCTGACTACATCAAGAACATGATTACAGGTGCTGCGCAGATGGATGGTGCGATCCTGGTCGTTGCTGCGACAGACGGACCGATGCCTCAGACACGTGAGCACATTCTGCTGTCCCGTCAGGTAGGCGTTCCCAAGATGGTCGTTTTCCTGAACAAGTGCGACATGGTTGACGATCCTGAGCTGATCGACCTGGTAGAGATGGAAGTCCGTGACCTGCTGACAGAGTACGGCTTCGAAGGTGATGATACACCGATCATCCGTGGTTCCGCTCTGAAGGCTCTGGAAGGCGATCCTGAGTGGCTCGCTCCGATCCAGGAGCTGCTGGATGCTGTTGACACTTGGATCCCGGCTCCGGTACATGAGTTCGACAAGCCGTTCCTGATGGCTGTTGAAGATGTCTTCACAATCACAGGCCGCGGTACTGTCGCTACAGGCCGTGTTGAGCGTGGTAAGCTGAACATGAACGACCCGGTTGAAATCGTTGGTCTGGGTGAGACAAGGTCCACAGTCGTTACAGGTATCGAAATGTTCCGTAAGACGCTGGACTTCGCTCAGGCAGGTGACAACATCGGTGCGCTGCTCCGTGGTGTCAACCGTGACCAGGTTGAGCGTGGACAGGTTCTGGCAAAGCCGGGAACTGTTACACCGCACACGAAGTTCAAGGCACAGGTCTACGTACTGACAAAGGAAGAGGGCGGCCGTCATACACCGTTCGTCTCCAACTACCGTCCGCAGTTCTATTTCCGTACAACAGATGTTACAGGTATCATCAAGCTTCCTGAGGGAACAGCTCTGTGCATGCCTGGTGACAACGTTGTCATGGACGTTGAGCTGCTGGCTCCGATCGCTGTTGAGCAGGGAACGAAGTTCTCCATCCGTGAGGGTGGCCGTACAGTCGGTTCCGGCAACATCATCGAGATCGAAGAGTAATCCGGTTGAACACGAAGACCGTCGGATGAATCCGGCGGTCTTTTATGTTATCATGGGCATATGAAGAAGAAACTGCCGGTATTGATCATGCTGTTTGCCCTGCTTGCGGGCCTGCTTTTCTTCGGCAGGCCGAAGCCTGAGATTCCGGCAGAACCAGTACCGTCCGCACCGCCTATCACAGAACCGACCGCAGTACCTGTTACTGAGCCGTCCACGGCGCCTGTTACTGCGACGGTGCAGGAAGACGGGGTCTACGACACAAAGGACGAAGTTGCGGAGTATATCCACATCTACGGACATCTTCCTTCCAATTACATGACCAAGAA
>JAFWJP010000149.1 GCA_017514645.1 Solobacterium sp.
GTACTCGGTCTGCTGCTGTTCCCGGCCATCATCTACAATGCCTGGCGGATGATGTATATTCTGCCGAAGATGAAGATCTTCGTTCCCTGGGGTCTGATCCTCAGGACGACATTGATGTTCATCGGCGTTCTTCTGGGCATTACCTGGTATACCTGCCGCAAGGATATGAAGGATGTACCTGCTGCACTGATGCGGCCGAAAGCACCGAAGATCGGCAGAAACACGATCCTCGCTTCAATCCCGGCAATCTGGAACAGGATGTCGTTCACCTGGAAGGTGACGATCCGCAACCTTGCCCGCTACAAGCGCCGGCTGATCATGACGGTGATCGGCGTTGCCGGCTGTACATCACTGCTGATGACGGGATTCGGAATCAAGTATTCCATCAATTCCATGGTCGATATCCAGTTTGATGAACTGGTCCGCTACAGCGGCATTGTCGGCATGGATGACTCCATGAGTGTTTCCGCCATCAGGCACTGCGCTGAGGAGTTCGCGGAAAACGAAGAGATCTCGGATGTTTTCGTGACTGCCGGCTATACTGCCATTGCCTCAAGAAAGGGGTATCCGGATGAAACGGTCATCACGCAGATCTATGCGGATAACGATGCTGTATCCGGTGTATATCAGCTGCGTACGCGCATTGGTCACCATCCGCTCATTCTTGATGACAGCGGGGTGATCATCAATGAGCGTCTGGCTGAGAATCTCGGTCTTTCGGAAGGAGATACATTCCGTCTGGAAAGCGCGAACGGCATGGTCCGGGAAGTGCGCATCAGCGGGATCTGCGAGATGTATATCCAGCACTATGCACTGATGACGGAAAACTACTACCGATCGGTATTCGGAACCGTACCGAAGCAGGATACGCTTCTGATCTGTCTGGCAGACGGAGCGGACAGTGATGCAGTACAGAAGGATCTGACCGCGGATGAACGTGTTTCCAGCATCGACTTTACGACAGCCGTCCTGGACAATTTCAAGAAGATGGTGGACTCTCTGGATCTTATCGTCGGAGTGCTCATTGTATCATCCATGTGTCTGGCATTTGTTGTGCTGGGCAATCTGACCAATATCAATATATCCGAACGGCAGCGGGAAATCGCTACGCTGAAGGTCCTCGGATTCCGTCCCGGTGAAGTCGAAAGCTATATTTACAAGGAAAACAATATTCTGATCTTCCTGGGTTCTCTTGCCGGGATCCCCATGGGCAAGGTGATACACAGGTATATCATGGGCCAGGTGGAGATGGATTACATCATGTTCGGCAGATCGCTTTCTCCTCTGCATGTTCTGTTTTCCATCCTGCTGACCATCCTGTTCGGACTGCTGGTCAACCGTATGATGGCAAACAAGCTGAAGAAGATCACCATGGTCGAGTCTTTGAAGAGTGTTGAATAATCTATGGTGTTTCTGCCCGAGGTTATGTTAGAATGAATCAGTTATGTATATAGGTAAGGAAATTTAAAAGATGGAGAAGTTTAAGAAAAGTTGGAATTTCCATGGCCGTACGTTAACCGTTGAAAACGGTGAGATTGCCAAGCAGGCCGGAGGGTCTGTCCTGGTAAGGTATGAGGATACGGTCGTGCTGTCGACGGCGACAGCGAGTCATGAAGCGAAGGATACGGATTTCTTTCCGCTGACAGTGCTTTATAACGAGAAACTGTACGCAGTCGGTGAGATCCCGGGCAGTTTTCTGCGCCGGGAAGGTCGTCCGAGTGAGCATGCGACATTGAGCGCAAGACTGATCGACCGTCCGATCCGTCCGCTGTTTGCGGAAGGATTCCGCAATGAAGTACAGGTCGTCAATACTGTCCTGTCCGTTGACCCGGACTGCAGCAGTGAAATGGCTGCTCTGTTTGGTTCTTCCCTGGCAATCTGCGTTTCGGATATTCCGTTCAACGGACCGGTTGCCGGTGTGAAGATCGGCAAGGTCGATGGTGAACTGGTTGTCAACCCGACCGTAGAGCAGACAGAGCGTGCGACGCTGGATCTGACGGTTGCGGGTACCAAGGCCGCCATCAACATGGTTGAAGCAGGTGCCAAGGAAGTCAGTGAAGAAGAAATGCTGGAAGCGCTGGCATTCGGACATGAGTGCATCAAGGAACTCTGTGCGATCCAGGAAGAAGTGATCGCAGCATGTGCCAAGGAAAAGATGGAAGTCGTGCTGTATGAGATCGATCCGCGTGTCAAGGCTTATATTGATGAGCACGGGCGTAAGGCAATTGAGGAAGCAGTTTCCATCAAGGGCAAACTGGAGCGCTATGCGAAGATCGATGAACTGATTGCGCAGATGGTGGAAGAAGTCGGTGCCAATATCACTTTTGATACAGATGCGGAAAAGGCTAAGGCTATGAAGCAGGCGAAGGAATACGGCGTAGAGATCGAAGCCGGTGAAGTCCGCCGTCTGATCTCTGAAGAGAAGATCCGTCCGGATGGAAGAGCTCTGGATGAGCTGCGTCCGCTGGACAGCCAGATCGATCTGCTGCCGAGGGCACATGGCTCTGCGATGTTCACCCGCGGTGAGACACAGGTCATGTCGATTACGACACTGGGTACGCTGGAAGACGCGCAGATCATTGATGATGTTACAACCGCCAAAGAAAAGACATTCATGCATCAGTACAATTTCCCGCCGTTCTCGGTCGGTGAAGTCGGCCGCATGGGTTCTCCGGGACGGCGTGAAATCGGACACGGCGCGCTCGGCGAGCGTGCTCTGCGGCAGGTGCTGCCGAGCACGGAGGAATTCCCGTATGCCATCCGTACAGTAGCGGAAGTAC
>JAFWJP010000150.1 GCA_017514645.1 Solobacterium sp.
CCATGATAAAAACCTCCTCTTATTCTTCGTTGTAGTTTCGCAGACCACACACGAATTATAAGCCAGGAGGTTTTTTCATGATCTCTCCGCTTAAGCTTTTTGGACCCCCGGACTATCCGGGGGTTTTAATGGCTTTGCCAATACAGCCGCCGCTGGTACATAACGGCGGCTTTTCCTATTCTCCTGCATGGTTGTTTCAGCCCGCGGTCATTGAGGTGATGCCTGTATTCCGGTATAATATATAAGGAGATTTATACCTTTTACGTGCAAGCAACCCACAGCCGGAGGATCAACCCTTCGATACCGCCAAGGGGGGTCAATCATATGAAAAAGCGCGTTGCAGCAACGCCCCGTAAATTCATACTTTGTGCAGGTCTGTCTTTGGCCATGGTGTTTTTCAATGCGGCCGGAGTCCATGCACTGGAGGAAACCGCAGAGGAGCCACAGACAGCACAGGTGACAGAACCCGTCAGCCAGGATGAAGTACCGACGGTTCCTGCAGAAAACAACATTTCCGACGAGTCGGGGTCCGGCGCAGAAGATGTACCGGAGGAAATCCGGACGGTCTTTCCTGAAGAGCAGACGGAAACGATATCTGTACCGGAAGCTGCTGAGGAAGAACCTGCAGCGGCACCGGAAGAATTTCCGGATTCTGTGACGGAAGAAGAACCGGAGTCCGTTCCGGAAAACAATCCTGATACAGATTCTGCAGCAGATGCAGAAGAGCCGATAGCTGTCGCAGCTGCAGATCCGGATCTGCCGGGGCAGACAGTTGAAGACATTCCTGTACAGACCGCAGCTGTATCTACATTTGCTGCACCTGCTGCAGCCGGACAGGAAACACCGCAGACCGACACAGAAAATACGGACAATACGATAGAAAACACCGGAACCGTAACCATCGATATCAATGGTACACAATTCCGTCCCGATGACGATGAATCCTCCCACTGGTCAAACGGCACCGGCTGGAAGAACGTCGCCGGGCAATATGTCGCAATGGTTGATTACGACGGCGGTGGAACCATCTCCGCGGACGGCGGTGTTCTGACACTGGCTGTCGCCGGTGTCAACCGGATCGGCTCCTTGTCAGGTGACTGCTCCGTTCAGATCGTCGGCACCGGCATTGTGCTGATTGACCGTATTGACATCACTGAAGGTAATACAGTCACCCTGCATCCCAACACTGCCCTTTATGATGAGGGAAGCGCAGCGATATTCCTGCTGCAGGATGATGGAAGCTATCTGCTCATCAACGGCAGCGCCACGACCGGCATCCTGGATGAAACCTACAATCTGGACAATGTCCGTCTGCGTGTGCCGGAAGGCTCCTCCCTGACCCTCGGCGCTGCTGCAGTGCGCACGGAAAGCTGGGAAGAGAGCGGACAGCTGGAGGAAGAAGTCACAGTGTATACGGAATCCGTACCCTTCGATTACCTGGACCCTGCCCATGACGGAAAGGTCGAGGTCAAAGGTGCTTCCGCCAGTGTCATTCTCGGAAAGAACTGTACCATGACGGTAGACAGCGGGGCTTCCATTGTCCTGGAGAGCATCCAGATCGGTATCAGTACGGAATGCGCCGAGCTGATTGTACAGGGAATCCTGGACATCAAAGGCATTGTCGAAGGCGGACTTGTAAACATTGGCAGCGGTGGATCTGTTACAGGTGATGGTACGCTTCAGTCCACCGAGGTCCTCTTGAATCCTCAGGGCAGCATTACTACAGATGTTCTGCTTGACAACAGCCGGCTCCGGATCAACGGTGACGGAATGACGGTTATACCGCCGCAGCTCAAGGACAGCATTATCTATCTGGACGGGCAATCCATTACCATTCCGCGGCTGAACGCTTCCGGGACTTCCTACGTCGGAGTGAATACCCTGGATGAAGGCGGATACAATTGCTCGATCGGTGACATCATTCTCGATTCCGGCAGTACACTCAACGTTGTCTGCAACAATCATGAATATGTACCGTACACCACCGGCGAGCTTCCCCGGTATGTGGAAGACTGCATCCTGACCATCAGCGGCACCATTGCAGGCGGAACCGTAAACGCCTATGCCGGCCTGGTGGAATACACCGGATCCCAGACAGACAATCTGCCGCTCGCTCCCATTGATTCAGCAGCCAGAGTATACTTTACAGCTGTTGATACAGAGTCAACGGAAAGTCCGCTGAATATGTCCGCCGAAGACGCAGCCGCGCTGGCACAGACCGATACGATTCCCCTGATGAGGGCCGTTGTTGTGGATACGCTGGTCTCGAATGATTTCCTGTCCCGCAAATGGGTCGTTGACTATGTCATATCCCTGGGTCCGATAGCGCGCAAAGCAAACCAGAGCTACACCTGTGCTTCTTTCCTGGAAGAATACGGAATCACAGGCACGACCATAATTCCGGGGAATGAGTCCGGTTGGGCAAGGTACTGCACAGCAGTGGAAATCATCGACCGCTATCTCAACCGCAGGCGCTGTTTCCTGGAGGACAAGACAACCTTTGATCTGGATGATGCAATCATGATCCGGGTGCTTGACTGCATAGGAAACGGAGGCCAGGGAGGATCCTCCTCCACGCATTCCGAAACGAACTTCACCGGCAACGGTGAACTCGGCGGAACCGGAGCAGGCTCATCACAGACCGGAAGCGGAACGGCCATCTTCGGCACAAATACCGTACCGGAAGAACCGGTGGATCCTGAACCGGATAAGCCTACAGATCCTGAACCGGATGAAAACAAACCCGGAACTGACACAACACACTCCGGCAGCACCGCTGCAGTCGTCCACACGGCACCTGCCGCCGCAAGCGATACTGCATGGAAAGAGCCTGCACAGACCGTCTATACCTACACCGGACCGGCTGCACCGGCGCCGGTATATGTACCTGAAACACCGGAAGCTGCTGCCTATACGGTTTCCTTTGAAACCTACGGCGGTACAATGATTCTGGCACAGACCGTAAACGCCGGAACAACCGCCGTAAAGCCGGACGATCCCGCCAAAGAAGGATTCCTGTTCGACGGCTGGTACAAGGACAAGGAACTGACGGAAACCTTCGATTTCCAGACACCGATCAATGCGGATACGACCGTATATGCTAAATGGACAGAACCGGCAGAAGCCGTTCCTGCTCCGGCAGAGCTTGTGGAAAAGAGCCTGTCCTGGCTGTGGATCCTGCTGGCATTGGTTCTCAGTGCATTGGGCTTCGGTGGATGGAAGCTCTCCCGGAACAAGGACGAAGAAGACTAACGGAAACCTTGATCGGCTTTGTCTATTACGGACACAACCGCAGATCCCGTGACTGATCGTTTATGAACAAAAAGAAAGACATGACCGTCTGTTCAACAGACGGCCATGTTTTTTCTGTATGTTCTGCCGCTTACAGGAAGGCAAAGTCTTCCTTTGAACGCATGTGCAGAATAAACGCATTGAGCAGTCTGCCGCAGGCTTCTACGTCCTCCAGATCGATCATCTCAATGCAGGAATGCGCATACCTTGAAGGAACGGAGATCACGCCGGTCGGCACACCGCCGGCTCCCATATGCAGCGCCCCGGCATCCGTACCGATTCCCGTAAAGATCTCCGTCTGATACGGAATCTTTTCGCTTTCCGCTGTCTGTACCAGATACTTCCACACCGCCTTCGACGCAATCAGACTCGCATCCATGATCTTGATGCCGGCTCCGTCTCCCAGCGCCAGCGTATGATCCATCATACCTTCCGGTGTATCGCTGACCGCTGTGGTATCCACAGCCAGTGATACATCCGGCCTTAGCTCTGCAGCGGCCGCATGTGCGCCGCGCAGACCGACTTCCTCCTGCGTGGAGAAGATACCGATCAAAGTTCCGTGTACCTGGGAGAAATCGACGGTTTCAAACGCGTTGACCAGCAGTGCGCAGCCGCAGCGGTCGTCATACGCATGACCGTATACTCGCGTGCTGCCGGCATCCCGCATCGGAGAATCCCAGGTGATGTAATCACCGGGCTTGATCCCCATGGCTTCCGCATCGGTCTTGTCCTTTGCGCCGACATCGATGTACAGTTCCCGGTAATTGCGGATCATCTGGGCATTGTCGAATTTCATCATATGCGCCGAGATCGTGCCGATAACACCGGGATGCGGACCGTTGTCACTGGTCACGATGACCCGCTGGGCCGGAAGGATGCGGTCATCATGTCCGCCGAGTTTTTCAAACCGGATCAGTCCGCTGTTTTCGATCTTCTTGACGATGAAGCCGACTTCATCCGTATGTGCGGATACCGCCAGTACCGGACCATCAAATGCACCGTGTTTCGTTACGATCAGGTCACCGAGTCCGTTCACCCGGATCTCGTCTGCCTGATCCTTCAGCCGTTCATAGAGGAAACGGATCACTTCGTGCTCGAACCCGCAGGGTCCGGGGATGTCGATCAAGGTTCTCAACAGTTCTTTCATAATCGCTATATCTCCTGAATATCCTCCCGTTGCTCAAAAGCATCAATTGTTGTACATGATATTATAGAACACCGTTGGAATTCGTCCGGGATTCCGGTACGAATGCGGGATATCAGCCTGGAAATACAGACTATCCCTTCTAGACAGACTGTACCGTCTGTCGCCTACCGTCACTTCCAGTTCTCCGTCAAACACCGTAATGAATTCTATCGTGCCCGGTGTATGCGCATCTGACTGCCAGGAACTCCCGGGATCAACTTCCAGATAATACGTGCCGAAATGACGCCCGTTCTCATCAGGAAACACGGCATAGTTCCGTACCGTTCCGTGATTCTCAAGAATCGGCTCCAGATCATCCAGCCGGATGATTTCCGCTGTTTTTTTGTTGTGTTCTGTCAATGTATTGAACGGGACGCCCATTCCGTTGGCGATCTTCCACAAAGTAGAAAGGGTCGGGTTCCCTTCTCCGCGCTCAATCTGTGCCAGCATTGATTTACTGACAGAACTCAGCCTGGCAAGTTCTTCAAGACTCAGTTTTTTCTGTTTTCTAAGGCTGCGGATGTTTTCCGCAACAATTCCATTCAGATCTTCCAAAGTAACATCCTCCTCATATTGACAATATATTGCACTAATTGTACTATTATATCGTACATAGTGCATTATATTACTATGCTACGTACATTATATCACAATACAGGCCTGAGTGTGATGATTGTCTGAAACGATGAAAGGAGACCGAACATGACAAGTCGTTTTGATGATGTAATCGACCGTTCCAATACTATTTCCATCAAATGGGCAAAATCACAGCTACAGGATCTTTACGGAGAACCGGATCTGATCGCGCTCGGCATTGCGGATATGGACTTCCGCGTTTCTCCGGCAATCGCTGCAGCCGTACAGGAGCGTGCAGCCCACGAAAACTATGGCTATGCCTATCCGTCCGATGAATATCTGGACGCTTGTGTGAACTGGCAGAAACGCCGCAATCACTGGGACATTAAGCGTGACTGGATCACCTATACACCGGGGTTGAACGTTCCGCTGACCGCTGCAGTAGAAATCTTTACCGAGCCAGGTGACAATGTCATCATCCAGTCTCCGGTCTATTATCCTTACTATCATTATGTTCAGGAAAAAGGACGCAACGTCGCTGTCAACGTACTTGTCAATCATGACGGGTATTATGAAATCGACTTTGAAGATCTGGAAGCCAAGGCAAAGGATCCGAAAACAAAAGCCATGATTCTCTGCAGCCCTCATAACCCGGTAGGCAGGAACTGGACACTGGAAGAACTGACGAAGATCGGACGTATCTGCATTGACAATGGTGTAAAACTGGCTGTTGATGAAATCCATTCCGATCTGGTGTTCGAACCGAACAAGTTTGTTCCGTTCGCTACCATTTCCGATGAGTTCGCTCAGAATGCCATGATCTGCACTTCTCCGTCCAAATCCTTCAATCTGGCGGGTCTGCTCAATTCCGACATCATCATTCCGAACGATGAGATCCGGGCTGCCTTCCGCCAGTGGATGGATCCCCTGTATCTCTGGCCCGGAGCCTTCGGTGCTGTATCCCAGATCGCCGCTTACAACGAGAGTGAAGACTGGCTTGAAGAACTGAAAGTCTACTTGAAGGAAAACGCGGAATACGTCGCAAAAGTGATCAAGGAAAGAAATCTGAAGATCGGATACGTTGTCCCTGAAGCGACCTATCTCGGGTGGCTGGACTTCCGCGCTTACGGAATGACCAACGAAGAACTGTGGGACTTTATGATCCACGAAGCACACGTCGCAACCGATGACGGTCCCAAGTTCGGATTCTGCGGTGATGCGGATGGATTCCAGCGTCTGAACTTCGCTTGTCCGCGTTCCCGGCTGATCGTTGCGATGAACCGTATTGCGGACGCGCTGGAGAAGCGGTTCGAGAAGTAATTCGTTCCGATATACTGATCATTGAATTCACGGGATGATCCAGCCGGATCATCCTTTTTGGTTCTGAAGAAAAGACCCTGCATGAATATGCAAGGTCTTTCACCTCTTTTACTGATGATCGATCAGGACTCTGCCGGAACACCTGCCAGAGCCATGATGGCATCTGCCAGAAGCTTGGTGTTCAGATCGATCTGTTCCATCGTGATGAACTCGTTGGCGACGTGGACGCTGCTGGGGCACTTGTAGCCTTCCGGTCCGAAGCTGACGGCGTTCTTCAGATGTCTTGCGTAGGTACCGCCGCCGATCCGCTGCGGCTTCGCATCCGTTTCGCCTGTCCGCTCAATGAACACGTTGAGCAGGCCCTGCACCAGTTCGGAATCCTCAGGAATCGAGAAGCCCTTGTTGTAGCGCCAGCCTTCCAGTACAGCACCGGCATTCGCGGCGCCTTTGTCCAGCTGCGCGTGAATGTACTCCGGATCCATGCTCGTCGGCACACGCAGATCCAGCGTCATCCGGAAGCCGTTCTCATCCCAGCGCATAACACCCAGGTTGCAGGTCAGTCTGCCGGAATAATCCTCGAAGTCCAGATCCAGATTCTCACCGTAGTAACCCAGTCCGAAGCTCTCCACAAGACCGTCGATGGTCTTCTTGTCTTCACCGGTCAGAGGCAGGCTCTTCATGATGTAGATCAGACCCTGCAGGGCATTGGCACCTTCCCACGGCAGGGACGCATGGCAGCTTTCACCCTGCATGCTGATCTTCGTGCCGCCTTCCGCAGGCTCCAGCGTCCAGTTGAACTTCTCCGGCAGTTCTACAGCAGACAGGCACTCCTTTACGGTTTCAATCCCGACCGGGACAAAAGCCCAGGCAGTACCCGGCGCAATGTTGGAAGCTTCTCCGGCTTCCATGCGGATACCGGACGCATACTTCTTCGTATACGCGCCGCCGCAGCCGCTCTTCTCGGAACTGACAACCGGGAAGTTCGCATCCGGGCTGAAGGACAGATCCGGCATTCCCATCTTCTCAATGTAGTGATCGATGCACTTCATGCCCGTTTCCTCGTTGCAGCCAAGGATGATGCGCACCTTGCGCTTCAGCGGGATTCCGGCTTCCTTGACAGCTTTCAGGGCATAAATGGACATGATCGCCGGTCCCTTGTCATCCAGAGAGCCGCGCGCATACAGCTTATCATCGTGAATCTCTGCCGCAAACGGCGGATAGATCCAGCCATCTCCTGTCGGTACGACATCCAGATGTGCCAGAATACCCAGCATCTCCTCGCCTTCACCGAAATCAACATACCCGCAGTAACCGTCCAGACTATGGGCTTCAAAGCCCAGACGTCTGGCCATAGCCAGTGTACTCTCCAGGCAGTCATTCACATTCTTTCCGAACGGCATGCCTTCTTCTGCTTTCCCTTCCAGGGACGGAAACCGCAGACATTCCTGCATGTCCTTGATCAGTTCCGGCTTGTGTTCATCGATCCATTCATCAACTCTTTTGTTCATACCTTCTCCTTTTTATTCCAGCGGGGAACCGCACTCCGGACAGAACCGGAGATTCCCCTCAACTCTCGCTCCGCACGTAGGACAGAACCGGGTTTCCGGCACCGTCGTCTCACTGAGCTGCTTGTCCTTCGGCCAGCTGACCGTATAGGCAGTATTCAGCACCTTGGTTTCCTTCGGTGCCAGCTTCAGCTTCCACGTCAGGATTCCCTTGTCATCCTTTTCCGCACCATCGGTCTTCTGTGTTTCCACGATGATGGTCTTCTCCCGGGATACCGGAATCTGATCCTTGACCGTGATCTCTGTTTCCTTGTTTTTGCCGTTGGTGATCTTCAGCTCATATTCGTACTCGGTCGTACGCTGGTTCTTGATGAGAGCCTCCGACGTCTTCCGTTTCTTCTCTGTCCGGCTGACCTGGATCCCTTCTTCCTTGCCGAGCGGAATATCCAGGGTTTCCTTCGTCAGATCAGCGGTAATGTCTGTTTCCCCGGCATAGACCCCGTTCAGATAGATACCGGCTGTTCCCCGGATATCCTCCGGAAGATCTTCCGTCTTCACCTTCGCTGCCAGGTATGCCCGTACATCCTGCTTCGGTACGGCAACGATCTCGTAGTCCACCGGAAGGGTATATTCCAGCAGATCCGCCATCGTACCCTTCGTTCCGGACGGAATCGTCTTCTTTCCGGGCAGGGTATATTCCGTCACGGTGTCACTGCTCTCTGCTTCGGCGGCTTTTGATTCGATCCGCTGCAGTGATGTTGTTGCGCCGAACGCTTCCATCGCTGCATCGTCTTCCACCATCTCCTCGTCCATCATCCTGGACATCTTCATTGCGCCCATCATCATCGGCGCACCCGCGGCACGGGCTTTCATTACCGGTGCTGTCCGGAAGTTCAGGTACAGCGGATCGAGCACAGGCAGGCTTCCGCCTGTCGGTACACTTGTCAGCAGTGTTGTCTGTACATCCTTCCATTCTTCTTCGGTATGCTGGTAGATCCGTGCCCGTACCTTCAGCTGCAGAGGACCTTCTGCGTCTGTGTGTACTTCATACACCGGCATCCATCCTGCGCTCTGTTCATGAAAGCGGACTTCAAACGGATACGTACCGCCTTCCGGCACTTCCAGCACAACCATGATCCGCGGCAGATTCTCCGCCCTGTCTGCGTCCTTCAGCTTCTTCTCCAGCGCTTTGCGTTCTTTGGCAATGCCTGCCAGCGTTTCATTCAATGCGCTGAGACGTTCCGGAAGCTTTTCAATGTAGTTCTCCACTTCCCGAAGATCCGGTGCGTTCTGACCGGAAAAGGTTCCGTTCTCCTTCCAAAGGGAAGCCTGCAGTTCCAGGATCTCCGCCTTCTTCTTCAGTGTTTCGATCTCTTCCCGGATCTTTACGGATTCCAGCGCTTCATCCTCCTCGGCACCATGACGGAAGTGAATGTCCGCCAGTCCGATTCCGGCCGGAAAGAACAGCTTCACCGTATCGATCACGGTATTGTAGGACAATCCCCGGATCTCAAGTTCATTCGTTCCTGTTACAAGATCAGCTGTACCTGTACGTACGACATCTGCTCCGCTGCGGTAGATCTGCACAGATGCTGGCTTTGTCTGTATGATCATCGTGAGTACCTCCGTTTCTGTTCTTCTGTTTCTGTTATCTCTATTTTAACAGGAACGCGTACGTCGGACAGAGTGAATACGCTATAATGGAGATAACCGGAGGTGGAATTATGGAAACGGTTGTCAGCCTCGACAAGGCAAAAGTAATTCTCGACAGCGGTATCGAACAGGCCACTGCCCTTATTCAGGACAAGACAGAGCTGGATGATCTGCTCACCAAAGTACAGACCAAGATACAGGAAACACCTGTTCTCGGAAGCGCGGCTGCCGACTTCCCGGTGATGCTGCAGATGGTCAAAGGCTACGCAACAAAGGAATACACAAACGTATCGCCGAAGGTCGTTGCGGCTCTGGTCAGTGCCTTCCTCTATCTTGTAAAGCGCAAGGATCTGATCCCCGACAGTATTCCGATCCTCGGACAGCTGGATGATCTGGCTGTTATTGCGGTTGCCCTGAAGCTGTCTGAACCGGAACTGAAGGAATTCCAGCGCTGGAAGGCCTCCCGCGAAACCGCATAATGGATATCCGGAACATACCTGCTGAAGACATTCCGCAGGTACTCGATATTTACCGGGACAGTGTTAAGAAAGGCACCAGTACTTTTACGCGCTCTGTACCCACGGCGGAAGAATGGGACAAGGGACATCATCCGTTTGCCCGGACGGGCGTCTACGACGGAGACCTGCTCATCGGCTGGGCGGCACTCTCCCCTACATCCTCAAAGCCGCACTATTCCGGTGTTGCGGAAGTCAGCCTGTACATCCGGGATGGTTACCGGTATACCGGCATCGGTACGGAACTCATGAAAGCGGAGATGCAGGAAGCGGAACGGAACGGGATCTGGACGCTGTATGCCCATATCTTCTCCTCCAACACCGCCAGCATCCGCATGTGTGAGAAAGCCGGCTGGCGCCTGGTCGGTACAAGAGAGAAGATTGCCAGGGACAGCTTCGGTGTCTGGCAGGACACGACCATCATGGAATACCGCAGCAGAACCATCGGTATTGACTGAATCACAGAAACTGAAAACGCAGGACACTCATCCTGCATTTTTCTTTACCGTACGCTTATGTCCGCAGCGCAGTCAGCTGTCTGCGCAGTCCCATCAGCATCCCGAAGTTTCCCAGCGCGATCACGGCTGCACCGTACAGCACCGCATCGTTCCCGAGCGGCAGGCACATGATTCCCCCGCCGATCACCATGAACACAAGTACGGACAGCAAGTGTTTCTTCCCGAACGATATTTCCGGGAAATAATAGACGCTGTCGGTTCTGTTGGACGACCTACCGATTTCAGTGCCTCGTCAAACTGATGATCATGGGCCGATCCACCCGGTTGAAATGGAAGGTTGTGCTCTGCTGTATGGGTACGGTTTCGAAGGTGATGACACACCGATCATCCGTGGGGCCGCCCTGAAGGCCCTGGTTGACGATCCTGAACTAATCGTTATGGTTGAAATGGAAGTCCGCGAACTGCTGTCCTAGTCTGGTTGAAATGGAAGTTCGTGAACTGCAGTCTGAGTGTGTTTTGAAGGTAATGCTGCACTGATCATCCGTAGTTCTACTCTGAAGGTTCTGGTTGACAGCCCTGAGCTGATCAGCCCGGGTGAAATGGAAGTCCGCGAACTGTTGTCCTAGCCTGGTTGAAATGGAAGTTCGTGAACTGCTGTCGGGTATGGCTTCGATGGAGATGATACGATTTCAGTGCCTCGCCAAACAGGTAAGATCACTTATAATACTGTTGAGGAAGCAGGAAGGATACTATGGAAAGACCGGTTATTGTAGGTTATGTAACAGAAGGTAAATATGCAGGGTCTCAGATTATGATCTATGACCCGGAACTGCGCGCCTACCCTTCGGGCATGCTGGAACTTCGGGAGTACAGAGGACAGTTGCTGGTAAGTCTCAGTTCGATGAAGAAGAATATCGGAACACCGGCTGAGGATCAATTGTACCGGGTTCTGAAATACAACAGAGTTCTGTCGGTCACAGAGAACGTAGACGAAGCCAGTGCTGCGACGCGGACAACGGTAGGTGCGTTTGTAGCAGGACCGATCGGAATGCTGGCAGGCTTGACCGCCAAAAAGAAACTCACGTATATCATTGAGGTCACCTGGGGAGATTCCGCAACATCAGTGATCGAACTCAATGAAGAAGGCTACGAAATCTTCCTGGACTGCCAATAATACATAAACCCGGGATTATCATTTCCCGGGTTTTATACAGCACTGGTGTTGCTTTGGAATTATTACACGAAGCCCAGACTGCTGAGCACGGTGATCCAGCAGAACATTGTAAAGATAACCCCGATCGTTGTTATCATGACACACTGTGCTGCCAGCTCATCATCAAGCCCCATCTGCATGGCCATGGAGAACGAAGCGATGGCAACAGGACCTCCGAAGAGCACTAACAGCCCCGCCAGATCCACACCGCTGTATCCGAGCGCAATCGCTGCAGAAAGAGCGATCAGCGGTACAATGACCAGTCGTCCGGCTGTCGTGATAAACAATAGTTTTGCGTTGCTGCGGACGGATACAAGCTGGAAGCTGCCGCCCAGCACCAGAAGCGACAACGGTGTCGTCATCCGTACCACTTGATTCAGAATTCCGGTAAGGATCTCCGGTGTACGGATCCCGGAAAACTTGTATGCAAGACCGATTATTGCCGCAAGGATCAGCGGGTTCGTCAGAAGTCCCTTTACAGTCCTGCGCAGATCTCCCTTGATATCTGAATAGTGCTGGAGTATCAACACGGAAAGGATATTGAATGTCGGAACGACGAAAGCAATGAGAAGCGGCACCGATCCGGTATTTCCCGGACCGTAGATCGACTCGATGATCGGCAGACCGAGGATAACGAAGTTGGAGCGGAAGATTGCCTGAACGACAACACCTCTCTGCCGGTCGCTGATGGATACTCTGCTCATCAGCAGCATCGACACAACCGCAGCCGCCACAACAGCCGCAAACGCAAACAGAACAATACCCGGATCTGAAAGCATCGCCGGATCCATGCCCTGAATGTTATTGAACAACGTAACCGGCAGGCAGATGTGAAATACCACCCAGTTGAAGTCCTTGAAGGAAGCTTCCCGGATGATGTTTCTGTTCTTCAGCAACGCGCCCAGCAGCATCATGAAGGCTACGGAGAGCACTGCGTTGGCAGCGATTACTATACTATGCATCTGAACCTCCCTGCATTGCTGTCTCAATCATAGCGGGAAAAGGAAACCTCCGACAACCATTTAACCGCATTCTCTTCAGGAAATCCTACGCATCAGGTCCATAACACAAAAAGACCCGCTGCCGCCGCAAATATGCTGAAACAGTGAGTCTTCCTTCTATGGAATCCCGTGACTGACAATGGATTCCTACAATATGAACCTTGAAATGAGCGTACTGATCTGATGAATGTCCACGTTGGTCTTGAAATCGAACTGGAGCCGCGCTCCGTTGGCAAAAGTTAGGACCAGTTCGCTGTCAAGATCCAGAACGCCTGCTGTCTCAATACCGTAATACAGCACCTTCGCATACGGATACGAGAAATAGGAGATCTTCTTCCCGGTAAGTCCCTGTACATTGACAACGAAAATACGTCTGTCTGTAAAGATCACCTGATCGCGCATGGTCATGAAGGCCTGCATCATCTGCTCATCTTCCATCATGAGTTCCGGTACTTCCGGTCTCACCTGATTGAGATTGATGGCACGCAGGTTCAGGAGATTGGCGTCTCCGATAATTCCGCTTGATACTGCCGGCATAATCTGTATCCTCCTTGATGTTTTACAGTTCTATCCTACTTATGGATTGTGCAGAAAACCTGCCAGCAGACGAATTTCCGTATTCTGTTGATCCTACGCCGTATATAATATCGTTGAATAAGGCAGTTCAAAGCCATCATCCCGATCATATATGAACCATTACATTCTGCTCCATCAAACAGAACCCTGGATCCGACGTACGACCCTGCAGGCCTATCTCAATGACGGTTATTCCGTCTTCTTTGAAGATGCCCGTACCCTGCTTGTATACAAGCGCACAGATCCGGTTGATACCCAGACGGAAGCTACGCTGCTGCGGCTGATCATCCGCAGCTTCCGCCGTTCCATCCGGCACAGTGCGGTACTGGATCTCTCAGATCTCATGAACAAACATATCGCCCGTCTGACAGACAATCACTGCAGCAGTCTGAAATTCCACGATCCGTTCAACGATGAACTGAAGCAGCTCATCGTCCGTACACTCGTCTGAAGCGCACACTTCGCATGTGCGTTTTTTGTTCCGTACGGTCTATGTTAAGATATAGATAACAGAAAGCATTATTGAAAGGAGAATTGTACATGCTGCACGAGATCAAGTTTTCATCATTCAACGAGCGTGATACGGTCTATGGCTGGGTCTATGTCCCTGCCTGTGAACCGGAAGGCGTCATTCAGCTCATCCATGGCTTCGGCGAGCATTCCCGCCGTTACCTGCACATGATCACGACCTTCATGGAAGCCGGCTATATTGTCGCGGCAGACGACCATGTCGGTCACGGAAAGACCGCTGTCGAGAACGATGCCTGGGGTGACTGGGGTGACAAGGGCTATACCGTCATGGTCGAAGACGAAAAACGCCTGCACGATCTGGTCAAGGAAATGTTCCCGGATGTACCGTACTTCATGTTCGGCCACAGTATGGGTTCCTTCATCACCAGAATGTATATGTCCCGCTACGGTGAGGACCTTGACGGCGCCGTCATCTGCGGTACTGCCGGTGTCTGGGCTGGCGATCCTGCAAGCATCAAGCTGGTGGAAAAGGCTGCAGCGGAAGACCCGACCGGCAGCGATCCTACCCTCGGCGGCGCAATGATGGGCTGGATGTTCTCCCGCATTGAAGAAGGCGTTACGCTCGGAAACGAGTGGATCTGCCATGATCCGTACGTTCAGAAGGACCACGCAGCCGATCCGTTCGATGCCTTTACCAAGCCTACCAGCAATCGTTCCTGGCTGTATTTCCAGCAGATGATGGCGGATATCACCGGTCCGGAATGGGCGGAAAAAGTACCTGCGGACCTGCCGATCCTGAACATTGCCGGTGATGAAGATCCGGTCGGTTCCTTCGGACAGGGTGTCTATCAGGTATCCAACTGGCTGATCGACTCCGGTCACCATGTCAAGACACACCTGTACAGCGGCTACCGCCATGAGATCCACAACTATGCCGACCTCAAGGACATCGTTGAAATGGATATCCTGGATTTCATCGACTCCTGTCTCTGATTCATCATCAATCTACAGCTGACACTGCTTTGAAAGCCTGGCCTTCAGACCGGTGCAGCGGGTTCACCGCCAATTTTACATAGCTGTTAATATCAAGAAAGATGCGGCAGATATGATTCCGCATCTTTTTTGTCTGCGCTGTTCAAACAACAGGATCCTTAA
>JAFWJP010000151.1 GCA_017514645.1 Solobacterium sp.
GGCTGTTCCCAGATCGTCTTCGGCTTGAACTTCTTATCGAACTCGTACAGGACGTTGTGATCATTGTCCGTTGCCAGCGTTACAAAGACCTTGCCGTCGCAGCCTTCCTCATCTCCGCCGCCGTGCACTGTATCACCGATCGTGGAAGAATACAGGCTGATCTCCGGTGTATAGACCGGTTTCAGTCCGTCCTTCTCCACCTTGCAGATATCCTGGGTCTGGTTGAGGCCGTACTTCTTTTCGTCCGAGGACATCACATACAGCTGTCCGCCGAGCACGAACATCCTGCCGAAGCTCCGGTCATTCTTCCGGTCGACGGTTCCCGTCTTCTTCGTCTCTGTATCATACGCATAGAGCTTTGCATACCGGGGACGGCTGTTCTCATACTGGCTTCCGGTAAAGTATACCGTCTTTCCGTCAACGAGGATATTTCCGGTGGAGAATGCCGGCGCGGTGATGCGTCTGACCTTCAGTTCCGGCTCTGTCTCTACAATGAACAGGGCATTTCTCTTCTTGTTGGTGAATCCTGCACCGTTGAACCAGTACGGTACTTCATCCACAACGGTATAATCCTTTTCCTTCTCCTTGTCCGCGAACTTCTTTGCGCGGGTTTCCGCACTGTCCTTGTACAGATCCGGGTCATTGCGGTCGATGGCGCCGATGGCGGCGTACAGTCCTTCCTTGACCTTTTCCAGACGGATCAGGGGGAACGGAAGCGTGATCCAGGGCTTCGCTTCTCCGCCGTCTACGGACAGACGGAACAGTTCCGTCATCCCCGGCTTTGCATCTGCGGTCTTCCGCGTCAGCACCAGTGTACGTGCATCATCGAAGAACAGCACGTTCGCGTCCGTATTGTACGTAATCTGCCTCGTGTTCTCACCTTCCGCCAGCCAGACATCCGATCTGTAGCAGTTGTTTGCGGTATCCGAACGCTGTACGTTGAATGCGAGCAGTTTTCCATCGGGACTGTACTGCAGATTTCCCGGGAAACGGTACTTGGTGATGTCGTCGATCGTGATCTTTTTCAGTTTGTCAGCCATGCTTACCTCTCCTCTTTGGTATGTTTGTCAAACCAGTCTGTGATTTCCTGTAGTCTTCTGATCCTGTGTGATGATTTTCCGCCGCGGGACAGTTCGTGATTCTCTCCGTGGAAGATGACCATCCGTGTTTCAATGTTCTGTACGGCCAGAGCCTGCATCATCTGCATGCCTTCGGGCAGCGGACAGCGGTAGTCTTCATCACTGTGGATGAACAATGTCGGTGTTTTGGCATTCATTGCGTATTTCAACGGTGAATGCGCCCACAGTTTGTCCGTCTCTGCAAAGATACTGTGCTCGATTCCCTGCTGATCGGCGTTGAACCAGAGTCCGTTGTCCGAAATGAACATCTTTGAGATCCAGTTCGCGATCGACCGCTGACTTGCACATGCACAGAAACGGTCGGTATGTCCGACGATCCAGTTCGTCATGAATCCACCGTAGGACCCGCCCGTCTCGCAGAGACGGCCTGTGTCTATTTCAGGATACTTCCGAAGTACAGCATCGGTAAAGTCCATCAGGTTGTTGTAATCCACGGAACCGTACAGACCGCGGATATCCGCAAAGGCATCACCCCGGCCGTCCGATCCCCGGATGTTCGTAAAGAATACTGCGTATCCGCGGGATGCCCACACCTGCATTTCATGGAAATAGGCTTCGGTATAGATGGCTCTCGGTCCGCCGTGAACGTCCAGCACTGCCGGATACTTCTTCTTCGGATCATGATCCTTTGGCAATAATACCCAGCCATGCAGGTGCTCCCCTGCCGATTCATAGTCCAGATGCTGCGGACGCGCGATGTATTTCCCCTTGAGCACGTCATCATTGAGATGTGTCAGCTGTGTCAGTCTGCCCGCTTCATCCAGTTCACAGACCTCACAGAGCTGATTCCAGGTCTGGCGGATCAAGGCGGTCCGGCCATGGGAAGCGTCCATGCAGAGGACGAAACCAGGTTCATCATAGCGGATCTTCATCCGGAAATCAGTATCGTATTCCCGGATCGTGATCCGGTCATCGTCCGCTGCCAGTGTCACGAATACATTGCCGTCCACTGCACACTGTTTTCCGGAACCGAGTGTTGTGTCCCCTGCGGCGGTATCTGCCAGCTGACGCTCCGGATCCGCTGTAAATGTCAGACTGTTCCGGGTGACCTCCACGATCTTCCCGGTCTCTGTCACACCGTAGGTCTTCATGTCCGAGGCCTGGGCATACAGCTTGCCGTTCAGGACAAAGAGATTATTGATGCGGTGATCCTGCTTTCCGTAGATGACGGAGGCTTTTCCGGTACCCGTCCGGTAGCGCTTGACCTGTGCCGTACGTACCTGACAGCGTTCCCAGGTACTGACCGCAAACCAGACATCGGTACCGTCCACCGCTGTACTGACAACCTGGTCATACGGTCCGGTGATCCTGCGGATCCTGCTGCGGTTCAGATCAACATCGAACAGTGCTGTCCGGGTCTTGTTGGTAAATCCCCTGCCGTTGTACCAGTACGGTACTTCATCCAGGACCTGGTAATCCTTGTCCGCTTCCTTCTGTTCCTGTTTCTTTCTGCGTACATCATCCCCGTCAAGATAGGCATCCGGATCATTTGCGTCGATCGTACCGGAAGCGATAAACCTTCCTTCCGAGACCTTCCACAGACTGTTCAGCACAAACGGCAGTACCGTATACGGCCTGGCTTCACCGCCCTCCGTATCGTACAGGAACAGTGCCGTGGTACCAGGAATCTCATCTTCGCCTTTGCGCCGGATGAGCAGTTCGTGTTCACTGATCCACAGCAGTGCCGAGGCATCCGTTGTATAGGTCACCTGTCGCGTACCGTGTTCATCTGCAAGCCAGACATTCTTCCGGTAGGTGTTCTTCTCTGTATCTGCTTCCGCTACGGTAAACGCCAGTTTCCTGCCTTCCGGACTGTACATCAGTCCGGAAGGATACCGGAACTTCAGCAGGTCGTCGATCTCAATCGGCTGTTTCATTGCGCTGTTTCCTTTCCCTGAGTTTGAATGCCAGTACAGCGGTCTTCCCGTCTGTCAGCTCGTTGTCCATGATCTTGTCGATGATCTCATCCAGTGTATATTTATAGACATTCAGGTTTTCATCCGCATCGAGATGCTGACCGACATACTTTCCCTTCTTTGCGTAGTACAGGTAGTCCACTTCCTGTCCGTAGCCGCCGGTCGGCACGAATTCACCGAGGAATGTAAAATCCTCTCCTTCATATCCGGTTTCTTCCATGATCTCTCTCTGGGCATTCTCCAGAATGGTACTGCCCGGTTCGATCTTTCCTGCCGGGAATTCCAGCATGATCTTCTGCTGTGCATACCGGTACTGTTCCACAAAGAAAAAGGAACCGTCCTCATCTTCCATCGCGATCACCACGCCGCCGGTATGCTCAATGACTTCACGTTTTGTCATTCTGCCGTCTGCCAGCTGCGCATCATCCACTCTGACCTTGATGACCAGTCCATTGTATTTCCTCTCACTGCTGATTCGTTTCTCTTCCAGTTTCATATTCCATCACCCTACTGATTATTCTACTTCAATTCCCTCACGGCTTCTTTGTTTCTGCGTGTTTTTTATGGTTTTTCCGGTACAGAAGGCTGATTTTTAGTTCGA
>JAFWJP010000152.1 GCA_017514645.1 Solobacterium sp.
GAACGGCAGCGTTCCGTTTGCAGTCGGCTGGGCTCCGGACGGATCATCACGTCTGCTTTCGGCAGGTACAGGAGATGCGTACACTGTCCATGATCTTCTTCCGCGTACACTCCAGTCGGATACAACTGTGATCTTCAGCCGGTTTACTCCGGAAGTTCCGGACACACAGTTTACGATCGTTGATCCGGCAGGCCGCGATATTGAATATGAATACGCTGCGGATCCGGAACTGCTGGGTACGGAAGCAGCGGAGAAGATAACGCTGGAGGGCGGCAGAGCAGTCGTCCATACATCGGATACAGAGCCGGCAACGTATTACTACCGGGCGTCTTCACCGCTTGGGACGCATGCGTCGGGAAATCTTATGATCGGCAGTGTCATGGTGTATGCCCCGGATCCCGGGATGCCGGTCCAGCGGACTGACAAAGGGCTTGCATTGTATGAAGGCGATACCATAACAGGGTGTACATCTGCACCGGTTCTGTTCTCCAGGGACAGAACATTCACGGAGCAGGTCATAGAAGGATATGCAGAACCTGTGTATGGTCCGGAACAGAATATCATCGCGTGTGCGGTAACTGTGGCTGTACCGGACAACGGTGTCTATTATTCAGCAGTTGCGGAAGACGGAATTGATCCGGATTCTTTCAGTGCAGTCAATGTCCGGAATGTAGGGCAGCTTCAGCTGTACGGAACGATCGGATCGGCCTTCGCTGTAAGTCAGAACCAGGATCATCTCCGCGATGCTGTACTGAACGGAACTGAATATGATGATGTTTACCGGATCGTGCTGAGTGAAGAGAATTCCAGACACCTGTATACAGTGGATCCGAAGAGCGGAGAGATCACGGAAGAGAATACGGACGGCCGGGTCTATGAAGCCGGTATACCGGGTGTTTCACTGGATCAGGAGGGATGCTGGTACTATGCCGGTGTCGATGCTGAAACAGGACAGCTCAAGGTGAATACCGGATCTGTTCAGGTCATCCCGTCCCATGATCCGGCAAGAATCATTCTGAAGGGTACACCGGATGACAGCATTCTTCTCAGCAGCGAGGATGATCCGGACTGGCAGGAAGAACGTAAACTGGTCTATGACGCTCAGGGAGAAATCATCCTTGACGGTCTGAAGGCAGGTGCTGAATATGTTTATCACCGCAGCACTCCGGAACAGAAACGGTTCTATTACGTCATTGAGGAAACCGGGACCGGTGATGCGTATGAGACGAACCGGAAAAAGGAGACCGTAGATCTTCCGTACTGGAATGTGCCGGATCCGGCCACCGGTGCTGTCTGCTATGCGGCAGGCGGAGAGGACGGAAGTCCGGGAACCCGCATCAAGGAAGCACTTTGCACGGTCAAGGTTCACCAGGTTATCAACCATGAACTGCGTACAGCAATCGAACTGACGAAGTATGATGTGGATTCCTCCCCGGATGGCGAACGGTTCACCAACAGACTGAATCAGGCTTTCTTTACAGTGAAGGATGTTACATTCACCGTACCGGGAAACGGTAAACTCTCTCCGGCAGATCCGGATCAGGGTGCTGCGCGGCCGGACGATACCGTTGCTTATGCGGTCCCGGTCTTTACCGGTTATACCGGTGCACGCTGGCTGCAGGTCGTTGATCCTGACCATCATGAGAAGCTTCTTCCGCTTCAGAAGATCATTCTGGTAAAACAGGAAGATCTGACGGATGGCCGTATAGATACAGCAAAGCCTTATGAAGTGCTGTATGCGGATGCCAACGGAATGGTCTGCCTGGATTGCATTGAACAATACCGGACCCTGATCGGTGCTTATCAGGCGACGCTTGCGTCAACCCCGGATGCCGGGGTACTTCCTGAAGGTGAACGTCTTCCAGCCGGGACGTATATCGGTGTCAGAGCGGATCATCTGGCGGATGCCAATGCTTATGCGGCTGATACGCATATGGTCATGTATCAGGTTCCGGAGGAATCGGAAGGAAGAGTATTCATTGATTTCCTGAAATACGGACATACGTATGAAATCACAGAATACCGTCTTCCTGAACATACCCGTTTTCTGAATGAGACAGAGGTACAGAGGAGACGGGCACAGGATGGTGAGTATCTTTATTACGATACGTCAGCCGTTCAGAAACACTATGTGACGATCTCGTCGGAACAGGATATTTCCGCCTACAGTGATACCATCCCCCAGAACTCAGGCCATACATTCCGTACAGGGAACCTGCCGGTCTATGTCTATCAGAGCGTAAAGGGGATTGCCTCCAACGGGAACTATGTTTCTCTTGAGGATCCGACCCATGAATACTATGCCCACAGGGATCTCATTCCGGCATCGGAAGCGGAAGCACTGGTGAAGAAACAGCGTGTGAAAGATGGGTGGACACTGGCAGGTGACTGGTCGGCAGACGGTACCGTTCAGCCGAATGATGGTTCGTTCTATACAGAACTGAGTACAAAGGGAAAACCTGCAGTATTCCAGCGTATTGACAGCAACGGTGATCCGATCACTGTTCAGAAGGCCTACATCGACGATACGGTTCTGCTGCTGGATGAGAAGGAAATCTCCGCCGCCAAGGCTTCTCACAGCGGTCAGGCAGGCTTTCCGGATCCAGCGGTCTATCATCTTGGATGGGCGGACAAGCGCCTGGTGCATGTATTCATCCGCAAGCGGGCAAATGAATATTACTGGGATGAGACAGTTGACGGGACTGTGCTGGAGATCACAAATATTTCCGATCCGGAACGGATCGAGATCAGACATGAAGTGATCAGGGGCAGAACGGGATACCTCAATATCAACGGAACACCGGGTGCGGTCTGCGAGTACACATCAGTCTATCATTTCAAGGATCCTCAGGATATTCATCAGATCACTCTGGATGACAGCGGCTTTGCGGCAGTTGAAGTTCCGGAGGGCATCTACTGGTACCGGGACAAGGCAGATATCTTCAACGAACGTACAGAGATGTATGAAGTCCGCCGTGGCTGTGTTGATCTGGGAGAGATGGACTATGGCTCTGTACTGCGGGTCCATGAGATCTCTGTTCCGGAAGGCAGTTCCTATCTGCTGCAGGAAGACAGAACATTTACGGTCCTTGCAGAACCGGATGTCCATGAAGTGACGGAGAACTATGTCAATCGTTCGAGAGTGTCTGTACGGTTTATGAAGTACGAGAACAATGACCGGCTGAAGGAACGTACAGAGCGGACCCCTGTCAGCGGAGCACGGTTTGATGTCTATGTTCTCAGTCATGATGACGGAAACGAAATCTCTTCCTGTATTGTCCGGGAACGGATGAAAGATGCCGGTCAGGGTGATCTGAGAGACGGCAGCGATGCCGGGACAGCCTACAGCAGATGTACAGCACCTTACGATGGTCTGCGCGGGGATGGGGCGGAATATGCTGAACATGCCGCGTCTGATCCGCATCTGATCGGCTCTGTCATTACAGGCGCAGTGTATCTCGGTATGCCCGGAGAAACGTATGATGTATCGGAAGACGGAAACAGCTGGCAGACAGTACAGATCAATGCAGAGGGGATCGCTGAAACAGCCGGAGGACTGTATTCCCCGTACGGTGAATGTGATCTGCAGTACCGCAGGAGCGGTACGGATGAAGTGCTCATGATGCATTATGTACCGGGAAGCGCGGATCTGAGCGAACGGTACGGAGATGTTCTCGGACTTGGGGAAACTGTCGTTCTCTGTGAAACCGAAGCGCCTGCCGGCTACGAAACCGGGGGTTGTGCTGTCTACCGGATCCTGCATGATGGACCGTTTGATACTCAGACAGGAACAGATGGAAAAGATACCGTGCTTCTGGACTACTTTGAAGCCGGAAGTCTGCGGACTTCGGCTGTGGATGCCCGGGACGGTGACCGGATCATCGATGGTGCGGAGGAAACGATCCGGATCAAGGATACCGTTACCTATACCGGTTTGGATCCGGCAAAGAAGTATCAGGTTTGCGGAACGCTGCATGTCAGGAAGAACGGTGAAGACGCCGGTACTCTGAAAAACGGAGACGGAAGCGATGTGACAGCCTGCTCAGTGGAATTCTCCCCTGAAGAAGATGGTTCGGGAAGTACCGAGGTTCTGTTCACATTTCCTTCATCTCTTCTTGGTGCGGCCGACGTACGGACTGTCGTTTTTGAAGATCTGCTGGAGGATGGGATCCGTATCATGGTGCACGCGGATATCAATGACCGGGAACAGACGGTGCAGATCAGCCGCTTCCGTACAACGGCCACAGATGCATCGGACGGAGATCACGTTCTGAACAGAGCAGAAGACGCAGTGCTGACCGACAGAGTCAGCTGGAGCGGTCTGACACCGGGGGAAACCTATACGATCCGGGGTACGGTTCACCGGAAGGAGAACGGTGAAGATGCCGGCATACTGAAGATCAATGATCAGGAGATCCGCAGTGAACAGACATTTACACCGCAGGCGGAAACCGGTACGACAGATGTCATATTCCGCTTTGACAGTTCTCTGCTGGAAGAAGGTACCGAACTGGTCGTCTTTGAAGATCTGCGCAAAGGGGAAGAGACCCTGATCGAACACCATGATATCTCCGATGAAGATCAGACAGTTGTCACACGGACGGAACTGCCGGCGCTGAAGACCTATGCCTGCACTCCGGACGGAAAGAAGAATGTTGTGAAGGGACAGACGGCAAAGCTGCAGGACCGCGTCTACTATGAGCATATTCCGGCCGGTGTTCCCTGTACCTTGAAGGGTGAGGTGTACCGGATCAGGAGTGATGGTACGGATGCCGGCATTGCGGCGAAGGCGGAATACAGCTTTACACCGGAAAAGAGCCGCGGCATTGAGATCCTGACATTTGAGGTTGATACCGAAGGTCTTGAGGATACCCGTCTTGTCGTCTTCGAAACACTGACGGATGAAAAAGGCAGTATCATTGCAGAACACAGAGATCCGGGCGATATCGGTCAGACGCTGTACATCGGAAAGGAACCGGAAACTGCAGACGGAAATCCGTCGGTCTCAACGACGGCGTACTGTACGGAAAACGGTCATGATACGGTTCCGGTGATGAGCGCAGTATCGATAACCGACCGGGTTGATTACCGGAATCTGGTACCCGGTGAAACCTATGAACTGAAAGCAGAGGCACATATCCGCGATGAATCCGGAAGAGATCTCGGAAAAACAGCAGAAACCGTACATAGGTTCGTACCCGGCAGAAAGGACGGAACAGTGTACATCGACCTGATCATTGATACCTCCGCTCTGGAGGGCAGGGATCTTGTCATGTTTGAATACCTGTACAAGGACCATGTTCTGCAGGCTTCCCACGCAGAGATCCTGGACCAGGGACAGACGGTATCCGTTTCTCCGGTTCCCGGCACACGCAGGGATATTCCCTGGATCCGGACCGGAAGCGGAAAAAGACGTTCACTGTATCTGGGAACAGCGATCTGCGGTATCGCCGGCATTCTGCTGCTGCTGAAAAAACGGAAGGAGTAAACAAAAGAAGACCGCAAGGTCTTCTTTTACACTTTTACTGCGATCAGGAGAAGATGTACATCCGGTACGTTGCGCAGACAGGTCTGCAGGATCATGTACTGATCATCCGTCAGGAATGTCATTTCATCTTCCAGCCGGTATTGTCTGACCGCATTCAGCCATGTTTCATCAGGTTCCGGAACCATAACCGGATATTCCGTATTCTGATCATGCCGGACCTTGATCACGGAGCGGATCTCGTACCGAGCGGTTCCGGAGGGAGTGACAAACCGGAACCAGCGGTTTTTCAGACAGACATCACGGTCCGACAAGGTCTGAAGGGGACTGAAGGCGGCCTGTTCATCGTAGTAGACCAGGTGACCGAACACGGTAATGACGGGATCCTCTGCTGAATGGAAGGTGAACGGTACACCTGCCGGATCTTTCCTGCCTTCAGTGTCATGATCCAGATAAAACAGAGACTGCTCCGGATCGTACATGACCGGGACAGACAGAATCCCGCTGTCGAACACCAGAAAACCGGAAAAGTCCGGATGTGATTCACTGTACAGAGCTGCTGCAGTGTTCAGGTCATCAGATCCGCTGATGATCATCCGGTATTCCTCCGTACGGCTTCGGCATCTGTGAACAAGATACAGTCCCTTCATCCCGTAGAGAAACAGGAAGACGGAAAGACAAAAAAGAAATCTGCGCATCATCATTCTGTTAATACGCAGATTATTTCAATTCCCCGCTATTCTCCTTCCAGATGCCGGAGGTATTCCTCTTTGGTGATGGAAGGACGGAATTCCGTGCGGATCTTTTCAACCTCTTCAGGATGGTCCAGCAGATCCAGTACCGAGTTTACGACAATATCACACGGTACGGCATAGACTTCCTCATTGTCCGCAACAATCAAGGTAACACCATGACAGTATCCGGTGAATCCGGTATAGCCGAACTGTATGGTAGGGAAGAAACAGCCGACATCTCCGATATCACCTGCCGCAACGCTCTTCTCATCCGTCAGGACCTCTGACGGATCCGTGTACTTGAGCAGATTCCGGTAAATGACGCTGCAGAGGTTCGGATCCTGTACAAACGGAAGATCACCGGGAAGATCCATGATCTCTGCTGTGCCGCCGAGCGCTTCTGCACAATGTACAGCAAGATTGTTGACCTGTTCAGACAGTTTCAGCAGGTTCTCCTGGTGGAAGGAACGGATATAGCATTCATAGATTACTTCATCCGGAATGGAGTTGACCGTACTTCCGCCTTTTTTCAGAATGCCGTGGATCCTGTTCTTGTCTTCGTCCACGAAGGTCTCTCTGAGCATCCCCAGACCGCTGTTGAAGAGGGTGAACATATTGAGCGCATTGATGCCCTTGTCGGGATTGACAGCCGCATGCGCAGCTTTTCCCCGGAATGTGATCCGCTTGTAGGTGAAACCTGCCAGCGTACTTCCGATGGCAAAACGGTGACCTTGATACTCACCCATGGCATGCAGATGGATGAGGACATCGGAATCATCGAAGATCCCGTCCATCAGCATGTTGATCTTCCCGGAAAAATATTTCACTTTCCCGGATGCGATGTAATCCATCCGGAAGTCGATATCCGTGAATTCCTCTGCCGGACAGAAGTACAGCTTGACAGTGCCTTTGCGCGTTTTCAGCTCTTCACGGATCACTTTCAACGCTTCCAGCTGGATCGCACACTGAGTGCTGTGTCCGCAGGTATGGGCTGCGCCGGTTTCCGGATCCGCGTCCGCATGCCCGGGTGTCGGAATGGCATCCATTTCCGCAATCAGTCCGATGGATGGTTTCCCGCTGCCGATCGTAACGATGATTCCGATTTCACCATACCGTTCGATCCGGTCGAATCCGGCGCTCTGCAGCTCCTGCAGCAGCAGATCCCGTGTTTCAAACTCTTTGTATCCGAGTTCCGGATGGATAAACAATGTTCTGCCGAAAGAGAAGAGATGATCCCGGTCTGCACAGATCATCGGATGAAGTTCATACTGTTTGTTCATGATTCCTCCTGCTACTGAATCGCTGCGTCATAGCCCTGGCGCACTGCCTGCAGAACTTTGCCTGCTTTTGTACAATCACCGATCTCAAAGAAATGCCTGCTCAATCCGCGGTACTGTTCCGCATTCGCGGTATCCGCCCGCATACCCGCTGCCAGAAGAACGATATCAGCTTCCAGTTCCTGAGTCCTGCCGGTAGCAGTGCTGCGGCAGAACACCGTATGCGTACCGATCTTTTCACATACCGTATTGACGAGTACCGTGGTATGCATTGCCAGCTGTTCCTGCAGCGCGGCCTGCGTGATCTCGTATTCTTCTTTTCCGGCGGTATCCTGCATCTCAACGATCGTTACCTCACAGGCGTGTTCTTCCGCCAGGTACAGCCCGGTTTCACAGCCGACCATACCACCGCCGATCACAACGATCCGCTTTCCCCAGAGATCATCCGGTGACGCCCGGTAGATCTCCGGCGCTGTCATGACAAATGCCTGATCGGCGCCTGTGATCTTCGGCCTTACGGGCTGTGCGCCGACAGCGCAGATGATCGTATCCGGCTGTTCCTGTTCGACTTCTTCGGGTGATGGGGCTGTATTCAGCCGTACATCGATGCCGAGTCTGCTGACCATCCGGATCTGGTAGTTGATAAAATCGCTGAGTCCTTGCTTGAAAGGTACCTGATGAGAGAAGGATGCAGCACCGCCGAGGTGATCGCTCTTTTCGTAGAGAATCACTTCATGTCCTCTCTGTGCAGCAGTGATCGCTGCAGACATGCCGCCCGGACCACCGCCGATGACCACGATCCGGCGCTTGCCTGTGTTCTGCGGGATCCAGCGCAGTTCCAGTTCTCTGCCGACTGTTGGATTGACCGAACAGGCAAAGCGCCCGGCATTGCGGAAATCCAGGCAGTTGAAGCACCGGATACAGGGGATGATCTTATCTTCCTTTCCGTCCATGGCCTTGTTTACCAGATCCGCGTCCGCAATCGTACCTCTGGCCATGGCGATGATATCCGCTCTGCCTTCCGCAAGGACCGCTTCCATCTCCGCCGGCTTCTGGTAGCCTCCCAGTGTCAGGACAGGAATCCGGATCTCCGGGCATTTCTTTACAGCTTCCGCAAGATACGTATTGTGACCGCTCTTCAGGAAAACTGTAGGGTGCGTGATGTGATCGGTATGATTGGCAAAGGAACCGGCGGAGACATGAGCGATGTCGATGTCTTCCTGCAGAACCTTCAGTACTTCGATGCATTCATCGATGCGGAAACCGTCCGGTCCGCCGTGTTCATCACCGGAGATCCGGTATTCGATCAACATTCTGCCATTGGTCTTTTCCTTGATCTTTCCCAGGATCATTCTGGCAAAGCGCATCCGGTTTTCCAGGCTTCCGCCGAATTCATCAGTGCGGTGATTGGCCTCTCTGGACAGAAACTGGAAGAGAGGCAGACCATGTCCGCCATGGACAAGGACCATGTCAAATCCGCACTCCATGGCATTCCGGGCAGCCTCACCGTAGTTCTCAGCAATCTCTTCCAGGTGATTCCGCTCCAGACGGTGGATGATCGTTCCGTCCGGGGCTGTTTCACCGTTGACTGTATAATTATGCATCGTTCCATCGGCATCCGGAAAACTGTATCCGAAGGCCAGCAGTTCCATGGACGCTTTCGCACCATAGAAATGGATCGCGTCGGTCAGACGGCGGAATGCGGGATGGGTTTCCGGTTTCAGGACATTATCATTGGAATGGACAGGATCTTCACCGCGATAGAGATCCATATTCGTTGCGGAGAACGTGATGACAGCAGAGCCGCCTCTCGCTTTTTCCGCATAGTATGCGATGACATGATCATTCGGACGGTCTTCACCCAGCCCCATCAGATGAACACCTGCGGGAGCAGCCCAGATTCTGTTCCTGAATGTGACACCGCGTATAGTGATCGGGGAAAACAGAGAGGGATATGATGTTCTGTACATAAAGGTTCTCCTTTGATGGTTTCATTATATACGGAAACAATGTGCTTTGCAGGGGAGTGGTGATTGCCTGTACTGTCGTATATAATTGATTCTATGAATAAAAGACTCCGGTTTGAAACGAAGACATCGCTGGTACTCTTTTTTCTGGAAGGTTCCAAGCGTTTTTTTGCGCTCGGTATCCTGATGACGTCATTGGTTTCCTTGACGGATTTCATCAACCCGAAGATCATCGGCTATACCGTGGATACCGTACTCGGTCAGGAATCGTCATCTTTGCCGGAGTGGCTCAATACCCGGATCACTGCCCTGGGCGGTCCTGAATTCCTGCGGATACATCTGATCTGGATCGCAGCAGCTGTTCTGCTGCTGGGGCTGATGGGTGCACTGTTCCGCTATTGTTCGCAGGTCTTCAATGTCATGGGCGCGGAAAAACTGGTCAAGCGGATGCGGGATACCTTGTTCGGGCATCTGCTGCATCTTCCGTATGCCTGGTATGCGGAAAACCATACCGGTGATATCATCCAGAGAAGCACTTCAGATGTTGAAACGATCAAGATGTTCCTGTCGGAACAACTGACATCCTTGTTCCGGACTGTATTGATGCTGGTGCTGGCAGTTGTGTTCATGCTGAGTATCAGCACCCGTCTTACCCTTGCGTCCTGTGCGTTCATTCCGGTCATTGTGGGATACAGCTTCTTTTTCCACAGGCGGATCGGATCAACATTCGAAGCCGCGGATGAGGAGGAGGCGAAACTGTCATCCATCACTCAGGAGAACCTGACCGGTGTCCGTGTTGTACGTGCCTTCGGAAGAGAGAAGGAAGAATCTGTCCGCTTCCGTATTCAGAACGATCGTTATACAGAAATGTGGATCAAGCTGATGAAATATCTGTCCGCATTCTGGTCGGCAGGTGATTTCTTCTCCAACATGCAGCTGCTGAGCGTACTGGCAATCGGCTCGTGGCTCTGTGCAACAGAGCAGCTGACCATGGGCAACTTCATTGCCTTTATGTCCTATAATTCCATGTTGATATGGCCGGTGCGTTCACTGGGACGTGTGATTTCGAATCTGTCCCGTGCCGGTGTATCCGTGGACAGGATCCGTTTCATCATGAATGCGGAAGCGGAAGAAGATCCGGCAGAAGCGCTGGATACGATCCCGCACGGAGATATCGAATTTGACCACGTCCGTTTCCGCTACCGGGAGGATGGTCCCTGGATCCTGGACGATATCAGTCTGGTGATAAAGGAAGGCAGTACGGTCGGTATTCTTGGCGCAACCGGCTATGGGAAGACTACACTTGCCGCATTGCTCGATCGTCTTTACGATCTGCCGGAAGGACAAGGTACGATCCGGATCGGCGGAGAGGATATCCGTTCATTCAAGCGCAGTGTACTGCGCAGGGCAATTGGTTTTGTCCTTCAGGAACCGTATCTGTTTTCACGTACTCTGGAGGAGAATCTGACCATTGCCGGCCGTGATACAACCCGGGAAGACCTTCAGGAAGCAGTCAGGACAGCTGCCCTGGAAGATACAATCAACGGGTTTGCGGAAGGCTATCAGACTGCTGTCGGTGAGCGCGGCGTGACACTGTCCGGCGGACAGAAACAGCGTACCGCCATCGCGCAGACATTGATGAAACATGCGCCGATCGTTGTTTTCGATGATGCATTGTCCGCGGTTGATGCCGCTACAGACGCAAAGATCCGCCGTTCTCTGAAACAGGATCTGAAGGGAACGACGAAGATCTTCATCTCCCATCGTCTGACAACGCTGATGGATGCGGATGAGATCTTCGTGATCCAGCAGGGAAGGATCGCGGAGCACGGCAATCA
>JAFWJP010000153.1 GCA_017514645.1 Solobacterium sp.
CAGCTGCGGCAACATCACAGCATTTCAGAAATCTGGCAGACTCCTGAAGGGCCAGAAACAGTTCCCTGTTCCGCACCGGAAGCGTTTCTTCTGACAGAAGAAGCAGGTTGCTCTTCCGTTTTGACCATGCGTTCAGTACGCAGCAGACACCCAGCGCCTTCCGGAATTCCTCCGTATCCGGCCGTACATCCCGCAGCAGTTCTTCTATACGCTTTTGTTTTGGATAGAGCGCCTGGGCGATCCGGTCGTAGACCAGATTCTGAGCGTCCAGATGCGCTTTCTCTTCCTTCAGACGGTTTTCCGCTTCGATCAGTTTGTTCTCTTCGCTGAGCACTTCATTGGCGGAGTCAAGATTTCTTCTTTTTTGATGGATCTCTTTTTCATCTGATGTCCAGAATGCATAGCCTGCCCGTACAGGTATTCCGGAAAGCCTGATATCCCCATCAGGATATACCGGTTTTTCAAGAGAAGCCTGCAGCATTGCCCTGTCAGCCGTGACCGGGATCGCGGTATGATAGACCGGCGTGAAAAAGCGGTCAGTGATCAGTACAGGGACCGTAAGCTGTGAGAAAAAACCGGTGTGGTTTTCGTTGTGCGGGATGAGGCGGTACCGTACACAGGCTTCAAAGATACTCAGCATGCCGAAAATGTGGATCTCCGGTATGTTGAACATTCTGAATCCGCCGCTTTTATTCAAGGCAGCAAAATACACAAAGACAAGACCAGCCCACAGGCATACAAGCCCCGCAAGAGTCAGAATTGCCTTGATCGATTTCCGGCCCATGCGCAGCGTCAGCGGAACAAGCCCGGCAACGACCGCGATCGCCATCCATACATAAAGCAGATACAGACACGGGCCGTAAGTATAGGTGCCGCTTTCCACCTTGAATGATGAAAGCTCAACAGAAGGAACGTAGATCAGCTTGTGCAGATCATTAGTCATCGCAAGCAGGGAGAGCGCTGCATCCGGAACAAGGAACAGTTTCTCATTTATCTTCTGTTTTCCGGAATCTCCCCTGTAGATACATATACAGACCATCGCAAACAGTGCCGGTATGAACATCTGCGGGATCCAGTACGCGTAGACCGCATATCGCTCCATTAAAACAGAATCAATGACCATGCGGTATTTAAAGATACGCAGCAGCATATATAAGAGCATGGCGATACCGGCAGAAACCATGTGCGTTCTGGCTGATGAGGGAAGCAGCCTGATAAATACTGACTGTATCCAGAAGAGCAGCAATCCGATATAAACAAAACAATTAATGCATGAGAACAGATTGTCCCGTGCCAGGATATCTGTCCGGGACAGAAGATTTGCAGCTCCCGCCAGCAGGAGGAAGCATATGAAAATGAGCGTATTGCGGGTTTGTTTATTCATATTTCCCTGCCGGTATGGAAGAAAGGTTCAAATGATATGTTCTTCTTCGAGCTGCGCCAGCTCCTCATCTGAGATCCCGAGCATCCCCTGCAGTATCTCGGCATTATGCTGACCGAGCGTCGGAGCGGGGCGTTCAATGCGCGGCATCATATCAAGCAGCTTGACCGGATCGCCGTTTACCGTCATTTCTCCGATCACCGGATGCTGTACCTTGACGAACATCTCCCGTGCGCCGGCGATATGTTCGTCTTCCATAAGCTGCTTCACATTGTTGACGGGACTGGCGGGAATGCCATGCGCAAGTACGGTGTCAACGATTTCAGCCACATTGTGCTGTGACGTCCACTCTTCGATATATGTCTTCAGGATCTTGTTGTTTTCCAAACGCAGCGGCATATTCAGGAAGCGTTCATCTTCAATAAGCCATGGCATGCGGATCACTTCATTGCAGAATATCTCATATAATTTCTGGTTTCCGCAGGCGATAACTACCATGCCGTCCGACGCATGGAATGTATCATACGGAGCAAGCGCCAGGTTGGTATTGCCCGTACGCCTCGGAAGTTTTCCGGATGCCTGGTATCTTATAAAGGCATTTTCGAGACTTGATACAACGGAATCTACTAATGAGATATCCACTCTCTGTCCCTTGCCGGTCTGTGTCCTTGCATAAAGAGCCATCATGACTCCGATGACCAGATTCGTACCGCCCAGGATATCGCCGATCGCATTGCCGGAACGTGTCGGCTCGCCGTCTTCCGGTCCGGTGATGCTCAGCAGCCCTCCGCTGCTCTGGGAAATAATATCATAACCCGGACGATCCTTATACGGACCGTACGTCCCGAAGCCGGAAACGCTTCCGTATATGATACGCGGATTGATCTCTTTAAGAACGTCATACCCGA
>JAFWJP010000154.1 GCA_017514645.1 Solobacterium sp.
AAAAGGGCCTCAGGTCCTTTTTGTTTTATACGGGCAAACGATGTATGATGGTTACAGATAACAGAAAGGCAGAAACCCCATGCTGAATATTGTCATACCCATGGCGGGAAGAGGTTCCCGTTTTGTGAATGCCGGTTTTACCGTACCCAAACCGCTCATACCGATCCACGGTCATCCGATGATCGAATACGTGGTCAGAAACATCACACCGGAATGTGAGCACCGTTTCATCTTCATCTGCCGTGATGAGCATATGAAGGAATACGGACTTGCGGAAGCGTTGAATGCCATGGCACCGGGATGCAGGATCGTTACGGTGGATCATGTGACGGAAGGTGCGGCCTGCACGGTTCTGCTTGCCCGGGACTTCATCAACAACGATGATGAGCTCATGATTGCCAACAGCGATCAGTATGTTGACATTGACATCAATGATTACCTGAAGGCACTGAAGGAACATGACGGTCTGATCATGACCATGCCGGCGGATGATCCGAAATGGAGCTACATCAAATACGATGATCAGGGATTCGTCACCATGGTACGGGAAAAGGAAGTCATCTCCGACCAGGCGACCGTCGGCATCTACAACTACCGCAGGGGCAGGGATTTTGTCACCTATGCCGAGCAGATGATCCGCAAGGATATCCGGGTCAACGGTGAATTCTATACCGCTCCTGTCTACAATGAGATGATCGATGACGGAAAGAAGATCGTCTGGTATGACATCGGAGAAAAGATGCACGGTCTGGGAATCCCGGCAGATCTGGAAATCTTCGAGAAACTGGAATTGTCAAAGCATATCTTCTGACAATAGCAAAGCATATCCTGAACTGAGTCCGGGATATGCTTTTTCTATTTGATGATCTGTTCCAGTTCCTTCACCGCCAGCTGCTCAAAGGCAGCTGCCTGTGCTCGTCCGGGCATGCGGATCATGGCATAGACCTTGAGCTTCGGTTCCGTTCCGGAGGGCCGGACGACAAACGAACTGCCGTTTTCCAGGCGGAACTTCAGGACATCAGACTTCGGCAGTCCGTCGATCCCCTGGGCATAGTCCAGCATCTCCGTGACCGGTACACCGCAGACGGAACCGATTCCTCCACGCAGACGTGCCATGATACTCTGCATATGCCGGAAACCGGCCTGTCCGCCAAAGGTATAGGAATGCAGGGTATTGAGGCAGTAGCCGTACTTTGCGTAGATCTCCGCGAGCTTCTGCGTCAGGGAGATACCGCGCTTCCTGTAGTAAGCGTACATTTCGCAGATCATGAACGTGCCGTCCACAGCATCCTTGTCACGGACATATGTTCCGGTCAGATAGCCGTAGCTTTCTTCAAATCCGCAGATATAGCGGTTGGCCTCCCCTGCCTGTTCCAGTCTGCCGATCGTTTCACCGATATACTTGAAGCCGGTGAGGACGTTGGTCGTTTCCACACCGTAGGATGCGGCAATCTGTTCTGCCAGATCGCTGGTAACGATCGTTTTGACGAAGACAGTGTGTTCCGGCATTGTACCGTTTTCCCTTCTGCGTGCG